>NZ_JBTJEQ010000034.1:0-53508 GCF_054456675.1 Jatrophihabitans sp. YIM 134969 | reverse complement strand
GCCGGGTGCCCACGCCTGCCGCCTGCTGGCCGCCCGGCTGCGGGTCGGGGTCGACGCCGCGACCGGCGCGCTCACCGAACTCAGCGTGCGGGAGGCGGCCGACGCCGCCGCTCGTGACGCCGTCGCCGCCCTGCGCCGCAACTTCTACGCCACGCCGAACCGCCCCACCGGCCTGTCGACGCCGGCCCGCGCCCTGGTCCGGCTGGTCGACGAACTGGGCTGGTTCACCGGCGTGCTCGACCAGGCCGACGGCACCCGTCTCGCCCCGTTGCGGCCGGAGGTCGCCGAGGTCCACCTGGGCGTCGCCGACGTGCTGGACCGGTGTGCCGACCTGCTCGACACCCACAGCGGCGACCCCACCGCGCTGCACGCGGCCCTCGACGTGGTGGCGGGACGTCTGGCCCACATGGAGGTCACCGCGGTCGGCACCCTGTCCGACCCCACGATGGCGCCGGAGGAGGTGGGTGCGCTCGAGCCGTCGTTCCGCGCCCAGGAGATGGTGTTCGCGACCCGTGAGATCGCGGCCAACACCGAACGCGCGGCGCGCGCGGAGCAGCGGACCTGGTGGGAACGGCTGTCGGGCCGGCAACCCGAGGGGGTCGGCGGACCGGGCGCCGCGGCGTGGGAACGCGCCAACGCCCACCTGGACCTGCGCTCGGTGTGGCTGCACAACAGCGTGCGGGGCGCGGCCGGGCTCGGGGTCGCCGTCCTGGTCGCCGACCTGACCGGCGTGCAGCACTCCTTCTGGGTCGTGCTCGGCACGCTCTCGGTGCTGCGGTCCAACGCCCTGTCCACCGGCCAGAACGCCCTACGGGGGTTGGCCGGGACGGCCGTCGGGATCGTGGTGGGCGGGTTGATCGTGTGGGCCGCGGGCACGAACCGACCGTTGCTCTGGGTGCTGCTCCCGCTCGCCGTGCTGCTCGCGGGTCTCGCCCCCGCCGCGGTGTCGTTCCTCGCCGGGCAGGCCGCGTTCACGGTCACCCTCGTGATCCTGTTCAACATCATCGCGCCCGTCGGGTACGAGGTCGGCCTGGTCCGGGTCGAGGACGTCGCACTCGGCTGTGGCGTGAGCGTCCTCGTCGGCCTGCTGTTCTGGCCCCGCGGTGCGACCTCGGTGCTGGGCCGGGCGCTGGGGGACGCCTACGAGAGCGCCCTGGACTACCTCGCCCACGCCGTGGCCTTCGGCGCCCGCCGCTGCGAGAGGGGACTGCCGGAGCTCCCGGCTCCGACGACCCAGGCCGAGACCGCCGCGGCCGCCTCCCGCCGTCTCGACGACGCCTTCCGGGAGTACCTGGCCGAACGTGGCGGCAAGAAGCTCCACCTGGCCGAGGTGACGTCGCTGGTGACGGGCACGATCGCGCCGCGTCTCGCCGCCGACGCCGTGCTCGACCTCTGGTCGCGCGAGGACGGCTCCACCACCGGCGACCGCACCGCGGCCGGCCGCGAGGTCGGCGCCGGCGCCCGCCACCTGCAGTCCTGGTACCACGACTTCGCGGCGGCGCTGCGCGGCGAGGCGGGCGTGCCCGCGCCGCTGCCGCCCGACCCGGACGTCCACGGCCGGCTCCTCGACGCCGTGCGCCGCGACCTCGCCGGCCGGGACGGCTTCGGGACGCCCACCGCCGTCCGGATGGTCTGGACCGGCGACCACCTCGACGCCGTCCGCCGCCAGCAGGACGGGCTGATCGACCCGGCGGTCGCCATCGCCCGGCCCGAGCCCGCCCCGGCCGCCCAGCCCGCCGAGGGTGTGCCCGCGTGACCCGCCTCGACCTCCCCGACGACTCCGGCTTCGGGGCCGCCCACCTGCCGTACGGGGTGTTCTCACCCGCGGAGGGGGCGCCGCGGGTCGGGGTGCGGTACGGCGACCACGTCGTCGACCTGGCGAGCGCGTTGCAGGATGCAACGTTCGCGGCACCGTCGCTGAACCCGTTCCTGGCCCTGGGCCCGGGCCGATGGCGCGAGGTGCGGGAGCAGGTCGGTGAGCTGGTCACCGGCGACGTGCCCGATGCCGCCGTCCACGCGCTCGAGGACGTCACCCTGCACCTGCCCATCGAGGTCGCCGACTACGTCGACTTCTACGCGTCGCTGCACCATGCAACGAACGTCGGTCGCATCTTCCGGCCCGACGGTGAACCGCTCGCGCCGAACTGGAAGCGGCTCCCGGTCGGCTACCACGGCCGGGCCGGCACCGTCGTGGTGTCGGGCACCGAGGTCGTCCGGCCGCGGGGGCTACGGGTCGGGCCCGACGGGCCGACGTTCGGGCCGTCGGAGCGCCTGGACTTCGAGGCCGAGTTGGGGTTCGTGGTCGGTGCCGGGTCGTCCCGGGGGACCCCGGTTCCGACGGACGCGTTCGCCGAGCACGTCTTCGGTGTCGTCCTGCTCGACGACTGGTCCGCCCGCGACGTCCAGGCCTTCGAGACCGTCCCGCTGGGCCCGTTCCTCGGCAAGAGCTTCGCCACGTCGATCGCGGCCTGGGTCACCCCGCTGGCCGCGCTCGAGGCAGCGCGGCTCCCGCTGCCGCCCCAGGACCCGACGCCCGCGCCCTACCTGCGCCCGGCCGCCCCCTGGGCGCTGGACCTGGACTTCGAGGTGGCGTGGAACGGCGAGGTGGTGAGCCGGCCCCGGTTCCGCGACCTGTGGTGGTCGGCCGACCAGATGCTCGCCCACACGACCGTGAACGGCGCCTCGCTGCGCACCGGGGACCTCTACGGGTCGGGCACGGTCAGCGGGCCGGAGCCCGACCAGCGGGGCTGCCTGCTCGAGCTCACCTGGGGCGGGACGACGCCGCTGCGCGTCGGCGGAGCCGACCGCACGTTCCTGGTGGACGGCGACGACCTGACGATCCGCGCCTCCGCGCCGGGCACGGACGGCCGGCGGCTGACCCTGGGGGAGGTCGCCGGGCGGGTGACCCCGGCGCTCGTCGACTGAGGGTCCACACAGACAGGTCGCGTACCGTCTGGACCCGACCGGACCGACCCGCGGCTGGTCTGGCAGGAGGAATGCACGACGTGGCGAGCGGCCGAACCGGCAGTGGCAAGACCCCGACCAAGCCCTCCGGATCCCCGGCACCCGGGGCGAAGTCGAGGACGAAGCCCTCGACGGCGACAGCGGCCGGCGACGCGACCTCCACGGCCAAGGCCGGAGCGGCGAGCCGACCGGCCAAGCCGGTCGGGCCGGTCAAGGGCGCAGCCCAGACCCCGCAGCAGAAGGTCGCGGCCATGCGCCGCAAGGCCGCCCGCCGCCAGCGTCGCAACCGGTTCCTGGTCATCGGCACGATCGTCGTGGTCGTCGCGGGCGCGGGCACCGCGATCGGGGTCTACTACGGCACCCGCAGTGACCCGCTGGCGAACGTCCAGACCTTCACCAACACCCGCAACCACGTGCAGGGCACCGTCAAGTACGCCCAGAACCCGCCCGCCGGTGGCGACCACAACCCGGTCTGGCTCAACTGCGGCGTCTACAACGAACCCGTCCCGAACGAGAACGCGGTGCACGACCTCGAGCACGGCGCGGTGTGGATCACGTACCGGCCCGACCTGCCGAAGGCCGACATCGACAAGCTCGTCGACAAGGTGACCGGCCAGACCTACGAGACCCTCTCGCCCTACCCGGGCCTGCCGGCCCCGGTCGTGGTGACGGCCTGGGACACCCAGCTCAAGCTCACCGGCGTGAACGACCCCGGTCTGGACGCGTTCATCAAGAAGTACAAGCTCGGCCCGCAGACGCCCGAGCTCGGCGCGTCCTGCTCCGGCGGGACGGGAACGCCGGTCGGATGACCTCCACCCGGCAGCGCGACGACCTCGACGACGTCGAGGCCGACGACGACCTCGAGGCGGACGACCTCGACGCGGACGACCTCGTCCGCCCGACGCGGCGGATCTCGTTGCGGTGGTGGGTCGCGCTGATCGCCGTGATCGTCGTCGCCGCGGCGTCCGCCCTCATCGCGGTCATCGTGGTGCGGCCGTCGTACCCCGGCGACGACAGCCCCGAGGCGGGCTTCGCCCGCGACATGCAGCAGCACCACGCCCAGGCCGTCGAGATGTCGTTCATCGTGCGCGACCGCACCGACGACTCCGCCACCCGGCTGCTCGCCTACGACATCCTCACGACCCAGGAGAACCAAGAGGGTCAGATGCTCGGCTGGCTGCAGAACTGGGGCGACTCCCAGGCCCGCACCGCTCCGGCGATGGCCTGGATGGGCCACGACATGGCCGGCATGGGGGACATGACCGGCGCGACCATGCCCGGCATGGCCACCCCGGCCCAGCTGGCGAAGCTGCGGACGTTGTCCGGCCGCGCCGCCGAGATCCTGTTCCTGCAGCTGATGATCGCCCACCACAAGGGCGGCGTGGAGATGGCCCAGGCCATCCTCGGCCTCACCGAGCAACCCGAGGTCGTGCAGTTGGCGAACTCGATGATGACCTCGCAGCAGTCGGAGATCGACCTCATGGAGTCGATGCTGAAGCAGCGCGGCGCCACGGATCAGGTGCCCGCCCACTGACCGTTGCTCACTGCAACGATCAGGACAGCTTGCTCCGCCACCGGGCGACCTTGGTGCTGACCTCGTCGGCGAGGGTCGCCGCCCCGGAGCTCGGCCGGAACGCCCGCGCCGCGGCGGTCAGGGCCGTCACCTCGTCGGCGGCCAGCGCGATCTCGCCGGCTGCGACGTTGGACTCCACCTGCTCGACGCTCGACGCGCCCGGGATGACGACGGTCCGCGGCTGCGCCACCAGCCAGGCCAACGCGATCTGCGACGGAGACGCGTCGTGGGCCGCGGCGATCTCCCGCAGCAGGTCGAGCAACGGGGCGACCCGTTCGAGGTTCTCCCGTCCGAACAAGGGATTGGCCCGGCGCACACCGCCCGGTCGGTGGTCCGGGCCGTAGCGCCCGCCCAACAGCCCCTGGGCGAGTGGGCTGTAGGCGATGACCAGGCGGTGCTCGCGCTCGGCGAACGGCACCAGGTCGTCCAGCGGGGCGGCGTGGGCGAGCGAGAACTGCACCTGGTTGCTGACCACCGGGCGTCCGAGGGCGTCGTCGGCCTTCTTCCACCGCTCCAGCGAGTAGTTGCTGACGCCGACCGCGCCGAGGGTGCCGTCGTCGACGAGGTCGGCGAGCACGGGCATCGGGACGGTGTCGGGAACGAGCGGGTTCGGCTGGTGGACCTGGTAGAGCGGGATCTTCGAGACCCCCAACCGGCTGGCGCTCGCGGTGACGCTGCGGCGCACGAGTGGCGGGAACGGCGCGACCGGGAACAGCTTGGTGGCGATCACGACCTCGTGCCGCCTGGGCCCGAGCGCATCGCCGAGGATCCGCTCGCTGCGCCCGAAGCCGTAGACCTCGGCGGTGTCGAACAGGGTGACGCCGAGTTCCAGCGCCCGCCGCACGATCTCGCGGGCCGCGCCGGTCGCGTAGTCGTCGCCGTACCCCCACTCGCGGGATCCGAACTGCCAGGTGCCCAGGCCGATGCGGCTGACCGGGGCGAGACCTTCGACGTCGAGTCGTTCCACGTGGTCAGGGTGCCCGCCGCCGGGGCGGGCTCACGCTGTGAGGACCACGAGCCGTCCGGTCGCCCGGGTCATCGCGACGTAGCGGTCGACCGCGCCCGCGACACCGGTGCCGAACGACTCGGGCTCGACCAGGACCACCAGGTCGAACTCCAGGCCCTTGGCGGTGACGGGGGTGAGCGACCGGACGCGGGCGGTGGGCTCGAAGTCGGCCGCGCCGATGACGCAGGCGACGCCGTCGTCGTGCTCACGGGCCCAGGCGGCCACGACCTCGTCGAGGTCCCTGACCGATCCGTGTTCGACCGGTCGGCCGCCCCTGCGGATCGAGGTCGGGACGTTGACGTCGGGCAGCACCGCGCGGATCACCGGCTCGGCCTCCGCCATGATCTCGGCCGGCGTGCGGTAGTTGATCCGCAGCGTCGCCGTGGTGACCCGGTCCAGCCCGACCCGGGTCAGCCGCTCGTCCCACGTCTCGGCGAACCCGTGACGCGCCTGCGCCCGGTCACCGACCACCGTGAAGCTGCGCGACGGACACCGCGCCAGCAGCATCTGCCACTCCGCGTCCGTGAGTTCCTGCGCCTCGTCGACGACCACGTGGGCGAACGGACCGGCAAGGGGGTCGGTGGGCAGCGCCGGCAAGGTCGCGCCGTCGTCGAGATCGTGGCGGGCGTCCGCGCCCGTGAGCATCGACATGAGCTTCATCTCGGAGTCGTCGGTCGCGGTGAGGTCGTCGACCACCTGCTCCATCCGCTCGCGGTACGCGGCGATCGTTGCTCTCTGCACCTGTCGAACCCGCGCCCCGTCGGGGTCGCCGAGACGCCGTCGCGCGGCGTCGAGCCACGGCAGGTCGGACGTCGTCCAGGCGTGCGGATCCGTCCGTTGCAGGGCGCGGACCTCGTCCGGCGCGAGCCACGGCGCGCAGTGCCGGAGGTACGCCGGTACCGACCACAGGTCGCCGACCACGTCCGCCGCCGCCAGCAGTGGCCAGGCCCGGTTGAACGCTGTCACCAGCTCCTCGTTCCCGACGAGGGCGCGACGCAGCAGGTGCGGCGGAGCGCCGGTGCGGTCGCGGTCGAGCAGGGTGGTGAGCAGTTCCTCGAAGACCTGGTCCCGGGCGTCGTCGTGTGGGGTGCCGGGTGTCGGTGCTGCGAAGGCCTCGGTCCAGTCGTCGGGGTGCAGGCGGAGATCGCCCCAGTCGGTCTCGACCGTGAGTCCGCGCGCGGGTGGTTCCTCGTGGAACAGCACGGCGTTCTCGATCGCCTCGGTGACGCGCGCCGTGGCCTTCAGTGCGGCGACACGGTCGTCGGTCTCCTCGGTCAGGGCGCTTCCCTCCCGCACCAGGTCGCGCAGGGTGCAGGTGTGCACACCCTCCTCGCCGAGGCCGGGCAGGACGTCGGCGACGTAGTCCAGGTAGGGCTGGTGCGGGCCGACGAACAGCACGCCGCCGCGGCGCGGACCGAGGCGCGGGTCGGCGTACAGCAGGTACGCGGCGCGGTGCAGCGCGACGACGGTCTTGCCCGTCCCCGGTCCGCCGTCGACGACCAGCGTCCCGGCCGACCCGGCCCGGATGACGGCGTCCTGGTCGGCGGCGATCGTGCCGAGTACGTCGCGCATCCGGGGCGACCTCGTGGCGCTGAGGCTCGCGATGAACGCCGACTGGTCGTCGAACGCCGCGGTCCTCTCGGTGCCGTCGAAGACCTCGTCCCAGTAGTCGGTGATCCGGCCGCCGGTCCAGCGGTACCGGCGGCGGCTCGCGAGCCCCATCGGGTGGGCGTGGGTCGCGCCGGAGAACGGCGCGGCCGCGGGGGAGCGCCAGTCGACCAGCAGCCGCCGGCCGTCGTCGGCGCCGTCGGTGAGGCCGAGACGTCCGACGTACACGGGGTCGCCGCCGTCGGCCGGCACCACTCGGCCGAGGCACAGGTCGACACCGAACCGCCGCAACGTCCGGAGCCGCGCGGTCAGCCGGTGGATCTCCTGGTCGCGGTCCAGTGCGCGTTGCCCCGAGCCGGCCGGCGCGAGGCGTTCGGCCTCGAGGCGGCGGGCGAGGTCGGCGACGGTCCGGTCGAGGCTCGCGGCGATGGCCGCGAAGTGCGCCTGGTCGGACGCGACCAGGGCCGGGGCGGCCTTCGCGGCCAGACGCTCGGGAAGGGCGAAGACGTTGTCCGGTAGGGGTTCCACGGCATCAGCTCCTGTCACAGGAGCGAGACCATAGGGCGGTTCCGGAGGCCTCATGAGCCACTCGGATCCGTGATAAGAATGAAGGGGCAGAACGTAGGTCAGTGGCGCGCCGCGGCGAGGGCGTCCCGGACCAACGGCGGCGGCCCGTTCTCGTCCCACAGTGTCTGCGTGAGCACCACGACGCTGAGGTCGTCGTCGGGAACGGTCGACCAGGTGGTCCCGAACCCGCCGTCCCAGCCGTAGCGGCCGTCCGCGTGCACGGCGAGCCCCAGTCCCCAGCCCTCGGCGTCCAGCAGGTCGAAGCCCGGCCAGACGTTCGCGCGGGCTGCAGGTGCCACCTGGTTCCGGGTCAGCTCGGCGACGAGTTCCGGAGCCAGGACGTCCGCGCCGCCGCGGCGCAGCATCGTCGCGAAGCGCAGGAAGTCCGCGGCCGTGGAGAGCAGACCCGCGCTGCCGTCGGGGAAAGCCGGCGGCCGTGACCACTGGCCGTCCGGCGGGTCGTGCACGACGAGCTCACCGCCAACGCGGGCGTACGCCGTGACCAGGCGTGCGGTGTCGGCCGTCCAGAACGCGGTGTCGGTCATGCCGAGCGGCTCGAACACCCGCTCCCGGCACAGGTCGTCGAACGGGGTGTCGGCCGCGCGGGCGGCGAGCACCCCGGCGGCCTGCGTCCCGGTGTTGTAGAGCCACCGCTCGCCCGGCTGCGCCATGAGCGGGAGCGCGCCGAGGCGCGCGATCCAGGTGTAGGGATCGGGGGTGACGGCGGGTGACGGCGCGTCGAGGCTGCGCAGTGACGCCTCGTTCTCGGCCGCGGCCACCGGCCAGGGCGGATCGGCGAGGAACACCGCGCCCTGCAGGCCGAAACCCCAGGTGAACGCGAGCAGCTCCCGCACGGTGGGAGCCCGATCGGCTCGGACGGTGTCGTCGAGCGCGGCGTCGGGGCGCACCAGGACCTGCCGGTCGGCCAGCTCGGGCAGCAGGCGGTCGACCGGTTCGTCGAGGTCGACCAGACCGTCGGCGACGAGGGTCAGCACGACGACGGCGGTGACCGGCTTGGTCATCGACGTGATGCGGAACAGGGCGTCGGTGCCGAGGTCCGGGCCGCCGAGGGTGCCGACGCCGGCGGCGGTGAGGTGGACGTCGTCGCCCCGGGCCACGCCGACCACGGCGCCGGGCGCCTGGCCGTCCGCGACCGCGGCCCGGGTGAGCTCGTCGACACGACGGCGGGTGGCGTCCGGGATCGTCATCGACCGACCGTAGCCGGACCGGCGTGGGATCTCCCGGGGCCGCCCGACGTGCTCTAGGGTCGAACACGTGTTCTCCTCCGCCGCCGCCGAGCTCGCCTGGGACCACGGTCTGGACGACGCCCAGTTCGCCGCCGTCACCCACGGCACCGGGCCGTTGGTCGTCGTCGCGGGGGCGGGAACGGGCAAGACCCGCACGCTCACGAGCCGGGTGGCGCGTCTGCTCGAGACCGGTGTGCGCCCCGAACGGGTGCTGCTGCTGACCTTCACCCGCCGCGCGGCGGCGGAGATGCTCGCCCGGGCGGCCGCGACGTGCGGGGACCCGTCGGCCGCCCGGCGGGTGTGGGGCGGCACGTTCCACGCCGTCGCGCACCGCGTCATCACCGAGTTCGCCGACGTC
This sequence comes from Jatrophihabitans sp. YIM 134969, assembly GCF_054456675.1. NCBI lineage: Bacteria > Bacillati > Actinomycetota > Actinomycetes > Jatrophihabitantales > Jatrophihabitantaceae > Jatrophihabitans > Jatrophihabitans sp. YIM 134969. The sequence continues at coordinate 44,185 of NZ_JBTJEQ010000034.1, read as the reverse complement.
CTGGGCCTGCCCGAGGTGTCGGTGCTCGATCCGGGCGACGTCGCCGACCTGCTCGACCTGCTCCGCGACGACCACGGGCTGACGGCCACCGGCGGGTCGACCCGGATGCCCCGCGCGGCGGCGCTCGCCGACGTCTACTCCCGCGCCGTCAACACCGGACGGCCGGTGCGCACCGTGCTCGACACCGACTTCCCGTGGATCAGCGCCCACGCCGACGCCGTGACCGCGCTGCTGCGGGCGTACGTCGCGCGCAAGCGCGAACGGGGCCTGCTCGACTTCGACGACCTCCTGCTGACCTGGCGGGCGCTGCTCGACCACCCGGCCACCGGCGACCTGCTGCGCGAGCGGTGGGACCACGTGCTGGTCGACGAGTACCAGGACGTCAACGCCGTGCAGGTCGACATCGTGCGGGCGCTGTGCCCCGACGGCCGTGGTCTGACCGTCGTCGGTGACGACGCCCAGGCCGTGTACGGCTTCCGGGGTGCCGCGAGCGGTCACCTGCTCGCGCTCACCGAGCGGTGGCCCGAGACCACGGTCGTCACCCTCGAACGCAACTTCCGGTCGCGGCAGCCGGTGCTGGATCTCGCGAACGTGGTGCGGCCCGGTGACGGCGTCGGCCAGGTGGTGCTGCGCTCGCACCGCGACTCCACGGCCGACGACGCCGTGCCGGCCGCCCGGCCCCGCCTGGTGCGGTGCCACGACCCGGCTGACGAAGCTCGCCAGGTCGTCGACTCCGTGCTCGCGGCCGTCGACTCCGGCGGACAGTTGCGCGACCACGCGGTGCTCATGCGGTCGTCGAGTCACAGTGACCTGCTCGAGGTCGAGCTCACCAGCCGGCACGTGCCGTTCGTGAAGTACGGCGGCCTGAAGTTCCTCGAAGCCGCGCACGTGAAGGACTTCCTGGCCGCGCTGCGGGTCACGCACAACATCCGCGACGAAGTCGCGTGGTTCCGGTTGCTCCGGCTGCACGAGGGCATCGGTCCGGCCCGGGCCCGATCGTTGCTCACTGCACTGATCGCTGCTGCCGACTCCGAGGGTGTCGCCGCCGACGACCTCAACGACCTGGTGGCGTCGGCACCCGCCGCCTCCCGGACCGCTCTGGCCGAGACGTTGCTGGGACTGTTCGACACCCACCGGTCGGCGGAGGTCGCCCAGCAGGTCGCCGGCTGTGTCGCGGTCGTCCGTCCGCTCGTCGCCGCCAAGTACGCCGATTCCCCCGCCCGCGTCGAGGATCTCGACCGGCTGGCCGAGGCGGCGTCGGTGTCCGCGGACCTCGCGGCCTACGTCGCCGAGTTGACCCTCGACCCGCCCGCGAGCACGTCGGACCACGCCAAGCCGCCCCACCTCGACGAGGACTACCTGACGCTGTCGACCGTGCACTCGGCGAAGGGGTTGGAGTGGCCGAGCGTGCACGTCCTGCACGCGGTCGACGGCGCCTTCCCCTCCGACATGGCCCTGGCCGGCAGCAACGAGGGGATCGAGGAGGAGCAGCGGTTGTTCTACGTCGCCCTCACCCGCGCCCGCGACGATCTCGCCGTCTACACGCCGTTGCGGATGCCTCACCACCGCAAGGGCCGCGACGACCGCCACAGCTACGCGCCCCAGTCCCGCTTCCTGTCCGACGACGCCGTGGCCACCATGGCCGTCACGATGCCGCCCTCACGTGAGTCCTCCCGCCCCGCCGCCCTCGTCGACGCCCGCGTCGAGATCCCCACCCTCGACGCCCTCCTCGGCTGACCCGGCGACCGCCCGTCGCCGTCACCCGCGCCCCGGCCATCTCGGCGAGTGGTCACCTCTCCCTGTGAGTGGGCGGAAAGAGCTGACCACTCGGGGGGTTTCCTCACCACTCACCAGGTCTGTGCCGGGCGCGGCGGGGCGGTCAGAGCCAGCGGGGGACGACGCCGAGGTCGGGGCCGGGGGAGTGCGGATCGTCGTGGGCCGCGGCCAGGCGGGCGAGCCACCCCGCGATGCCGGCGGCGCCCTGCATGAAGCCCGCCTCGGGATCGAGGTCCGGCGGGTGGGCTGTGTGTTCGTGGTTCGACCAGCGCGTGCCGGTCGGGTCGACGATCGCACGGTCCAGGACGTCGGTCGCGAGGTCGTCGGCCCACGCCAGCAGGTCGGGATCGCCGGTCGCCCGGTAGCGGTCGAGCACCATCGTCCCCACGCCGGCCGTGCCGCAGCAGCGGGCGACGTTGTCCCAGAACCCGGGCGTGCGCCGCTCGGGCAGACCGCTGCCACGGACGGCGTCGTAGCACCGTGCAACGGTCTGCCCCCACCGCGGGTCGGCGGGGTGGAGCCGGTCGAGCAGGTCGAACAGGCGCAGCGTGCCGGTGGGCCCGTGGCACCACCCGAACGACACCGCCGGTCGGTGCTGCTGCCGCGGGATGGTCATCGGCAACGCCCAGCCGTCCGGCTGATCACCCAGTCGCAGCAGGGTTTCCGCTCCGAGACGGGCCACGTCGAGCAGGTCCGGCCGGTCGAGGCGGTCACCGGCCACGGCCAGCGCGTACGCCACGCCCGCGGTGCCGTGCGAGAAGTTGGGCATGAGGATCGAGTAGTCCGGCACCATCCGCCACTGCGGGCCCTCAGGGGTGTCCTCCGCCGTGGCGATCAGGCGGTCGGCCACGACACCGGCCGCCGCGCGGGTGGCGGATGCCGTGCCCGCGGTGAGCAACCCGACCAGGAGACCGGCGTCGCCGCTGATGATGTCCGTGTACCCGCTCACCGGAGGGAGCGAGGCCCGCGCCGCCACCCGCTCGAGCACCGTGTCCGCGGCGGCGCCGGTCGCGGCGTCCCCCGTCGTCGTCGCCCACACGCGCAGCGACACCCCGACCCCGGCCCAGCCGGTGAACAGGCCGTCGTCGTCGACCTTCTCGGCCGCGCCGGTGCGCGCCAGGCGGGACACGCGTTCCACGGCCAGTGAGGCGGTCCGGTCCAGCCCGGCACCGGTGACACCGCTCGCGACGGCCTCGGCGCAGGCGAGCAGGACTCCGACACTGCCGGAGTAGAGGGAGTCGTCGATCTCGCCGACCTCGGCCCACGCGCGGGTTCCGTCGCCCACGTCGACCGCGGTGGCTGCGATCCAGCCGAACGCCGAGGAGGCTGCCTGGCGCGCACGTTCCGCGACGTCCGGCATGCGCTCCAGCCTGTCAGCGCACGCCCGCCAGCACCAGCGCGCCGGCGCCGACGAGTTGGGCGTCGTCACCGAGCGCGCCGAGCCGCACCGCGACGTCGCGCAGGACGCCGGGTTGGGCGAAGCGTTCGAGGGATTCCACGAGCCCCGCGAGCAGCGGCGCACCGGCCGCGGCGAGTTCGCCGCCGAGGACCACCGCCCCGGGGTTCAGGCTGTTGACCATGTCGGCGAGCACCCGGCCGACGGTGCGGCCGGCGTCGCGGACGACCCGGGTGGCGCCGGGGTCGCCGGCGGCGCACAGCCGCGCGACGTCGGCCATCGTGAGGGTCTCGTCGTGGGCGGGCTGCAGCACGGCGAGGACCTGGGTGGTGGCGGCCACGGTCTCGAGGCAGCCACGGTTGCCGCACCGACAGACGGCGCCGGTGATGTCGACCGGGACGTGGCCGATCTCGCCCGCCCGTCCGCTCACCCCGCGGTGCAGCCGTCCGCCGAGCACGATGCCCGCGCCGATCCCGGTGGCCGCCTTGACGTACACGACGTCGGAGCACCCCAGCGCCGCGCCGAACGCGATCTCGCCGAGCACACCGAGGTTGGCGTCGTTCTCGACCATGACGGGCACACCGAGCGCGTCCTGCAGTTCGACCGCCGGTCGCCGCTCGACCCACTGCGGCAGGACGTTGCCCGGACCCACGGTCCCGCGTTCGACGTCGACGGGCGCCGGCAGCCCGATCCCCACGCCGATCACGCGCGACCGGTCGGCACCGGCCTCGGTCAGCAGGTCCGCGACCATCCGCCGGGCCTCGTCGAGGGCGCGGGTGGGCGAGGAGTCGACGTCGAGGTTCATCTCGCGCACGGACGTCACCCGGCCCGCGGCGTCGACCAGGCCGGTGCGGCAGTGCCGGTGGCCGAAGTCGACCCCGATCGCGAGCGAGGTGTCGACGGGGCGTCGCAGCCGGTGCGAGGGCCGACCCGCCCGGCGGCTCGACGTCGGCGGCACGTCGTCCGCCTCGACCAGGGCACCGCTCGCCAGCAGTTCCGCGACCAGGTCGGTGACGGTGCTGCGGGCGAGGCCGGTCACCTCGCCGAGCTCGGAGCGGGTGCTGCCGCGGGCGGTGTCGACGGCGGCGAGCAGACGGGCCCGGTTGTGGTCACGCAGCGTCGACCCGGGTGAGGGGTTCAGGTCGATCACCGGCGCAGCGTAACCACGAGCCGGACCGTTGTCCGGGAAGCGGTCGTGGTTTCGCCGGGAGCTCGGCCGAATCCCACGGCAAACACGACGGAATCGATGCGGTTGCGACCCTTGACCGTCCTATTTCAACCGTCTTACGCTCCGCTCTCCCACCCACGTGCTCCCATGGAAGTGAGCCGCATGCCCCGTCCTCTGCGTTCCCGGACCGCCCGCCGTCGCCGGTCGGTCCCCGTCGCCCTGGCGGCGGTCGTCCTGGCCGTCCCACTCGCGTCCCTCGTCGCCGCTCCGCCGGCATCGGCCAACAGCACCCTGCCGATCATCGAGGACTTCGAGGGCACGGTCCCGCTGTCCGACGCCTCGCCCGGCATCTTCACCTTCCACGGTGACGACGCCAGCAACCCACCGATCGCCGTCGTCGCGGCCCCGGACCGTCCGGGCGCCGGCGACGACAACCACGCCTTGAACGTCCCGTACACCATCACCAGCTACGGCGGCTTCAGCGACAACCTCGCCGCCGCCGAGAACTGGTCGTCCTACCAGGGCTTCTCGTTCTGGGTGAAGGGCACGAACACCGGTCAGCGGGTCGAGTACGAGATCAAGGACGGCGGCACCGACGGCGAGCACGCCGAGCTGTGGCAGGCGTTCTTCGTCGACGACTCCTCGGACTGGCGTCAGATCCAGACCCCCTTCTCCGACCTGGTGCACCGCGGCGACTACCAGCCGCCGGGCTCCCCGCAGGACAACGTGCTGTCGTTGACCAGCATGTGGGGCCTCGCGGTCAACCTCCCGGCCGCGAGCACCGGCAACCTCACCTTCGACGACTTCGGTGTCTACGGTCAGGCCACGGCCAACGTGACGCCCGTGCGTCCGACCGTGCTGGTCGACGCCGGCGGCACCGCCCTCGTGCCGGTGCGGGTGACGACCCCGAGTGGGTCCGCGCTGCAGCAGGACGTGACGGTCGCCTACGAGGCCACCGGCACCACCGCGGTGGCCGGCACCGACTTCCAGGCGACCGACGGAACCCTCGTGTTCCCCGCGGGAACCCCGTCGGGCACGGTCAAGAACGTGCGGGTGGTGACCCTGCCGAACACCACGCCCTCCGAGGCGAAGTCGATCACGGTCACGCTGACGTCCGACGACGCCACGGTCGCCAGGACCACCCCGACCGTGGTCGTCAACGCCCACGGCCTGCCGTACCTCGACGCCTCGCTGCCGGTCGCGGACCGGGTCAGCGACCTCATGTCGCGCATGGACCTCGCCGAGAAGGTCGGCCAGATGACACAGGCCGAGCGCGCCGCGGTCGGTGACGGCACCGACATCACCAAGTACCTGCTGGGTTCGCTGCTCTCCGGCGGCGGTTCGGTGCCGGCGCAGAACACCGCCAAGGGCTGGGCCAACATGATCGACGGCTACCAGACCCAGGCACTGTCCACGCCGCTGCAGATCCCGTTGATCTACGGCGTCGACTCGGTGCACGGCCACAACAACCTCGCGGGCGCCACGCTCTTCCCGCACAACATCGGCATCGGCGCCACCCGCGACCCGGCGCTGGCCTACCAGGAAGGCGTGATCACGGCGACGGAGACCCGCGCGACGGGTGTGCCGTGGGCCTTCGCGCCGTGCGTGTGCGTCTCGCGCGACCCCCGGTGGGGCCGCAGCTACGAGGCGTACTCGGAGGACCCGGCGCTCGTGCAGCAACTCGAGACGGTCATCGACGGTCTCCAGGGCGACGGCGACCTCGCGAAGAACACCGCTGTGCTCGCCACCGCCAAGCACTTCCTCGGTGACGGCGGCACGACGTACGGCACCGGCAGTGGCAGCTACACGATCGACCAGGGCATCACGTACGCCACCCAGCAGCAGCTGAACGCCCTGTACGTCGGGCCGTACAAGACCGCGGTCGACAAGAACGTCGGAACGGTGATGCCGTCGTACTCGAGCCTGCAGATCCTCGGCAAGGACGCCGCGCCGATCAAGATGCACGCTCGCGGCGACATGATCACCGGTCTGCTGAAGAACAAGCTCGGCTTCAAGGGCTTCGTCATCAGCGACTACGCCGCGATCGACCAGATCGGCCCGGACTACACGCAGGACATCCAGATCAGCATCAACGCCGGGCTCGACATGATCATGGTGCCGAACGACTACCCGCGGTTCACGGCGGGACTCACGTCCCTGGCGAACTCCGGCGACGTCACCGGTGCGCGGATCGACGACGCCGTCCGGCGCATCCTCACCCAGAAGTTCGAGCTGGGCCTGTTCGAGCACCCGTTCGCCGACCGGACCAACGCCGGCACCATCGGCTCGGCCGCCCACCGGGCCGTGGCCCGTCAGGCCGTCGCGGAGTCGCAGGTCCTGCTGAAGAACGACAACGCGACGTTGCCGCTCGCCAAGAGCGGCAAGATCTACGTCGCGGGCTCGGCCAGCAACGACGTCGGCAACCAGTCCGGTGGCTGGACGCTCACCTGGCAGGGCCAGTCCGGCGCCGTGCCGGGTGGGACCTCGATCCTGGCCGGGATCAAGCAGGTGGCGCCGTCGGCGAAGGTCCAGTGGTCGAAGGACGCCAGCGCGGCCACGAAGGGCTACAGCGTCGGGATCGTTGCTGTGGGGGACACTCCGTACGCGGAGGGTCAGGGTGACGTGGGCGTCAACGGCCACACCCTGCAGTTGTCGGTGGCCGACAAGGCCGCCGTGCAGAAGGTCTGCGCCGCGATGAAGTGCATCGTGCTCGACGTCTCCGGTCGCCCGCTCGACCTCACCGGCATCGCGCCGCAGGCCGACGCGGTGGTCGCGTCGTGGCTCATCGGGTCCGAGGGTGCCGGCGTCGCCGACGTCCTGTTCGGGAACCGCCCGTTCACCGGCCGCCTGCCCCTCACCTGGTACAAGGCCGAGAGCCAGCTGCCGATGGACGTCGGGTCGCCGAACTACGACCCGCTGTTCGCCTACGGCTGGGGGTTGCGGACCGACACCGACGCCCGCGCCCGGCTCCAGCAGGTGCGCGACGCCGTCGAGGTGCGGCGGGGCAACGGTGCGGCGGTCAGTGCTCTCAACGCGGCGTTGGTCGCGCGGTACTGGAACGCCGACGGGTCGGTCGCCCGACCCGCGGACCTGCTGCCGCTCCTGCAGACCGTGGCCGACGCGATGAACGACCCGTCGCGGTTCTCGTTCACCGAGCAGGACCACGTCGTCTCGGTGGTGCGTGACCTCGCCCAGGCGGCGATCGTCGCGAAGGGCGCCACCGGCATGGCGGCCACGGCGGTGCTCACCTCGAACGCCGAGCACGCGCTGATGACCGGCAAACCCGCGAGCGCGGCCCGTGGGCTGATCCAGGCCCGCGACGCCGCCCTGCGGCTGGGGGGCAAGGTGGCCGCACCGGCCAACGTGGTCGAGCGGTAGCCCCGTAGCTCTGCCCTACGCCACGACGGCCGTCACCCACACTCCCAGTGCGGTGGCGGCCGTCGCGGCGATCAGGCGGGCGGTGTCGACCCGCAGCAGACGGCGGTGGGCGTCCGCGTCGAAGCGGGTCGACAGCGCACGGTGCAACGGCACGGCCAACAACGCCGTGAGACCGAGCACGACCGCCGTGCACGCGCCGGTCGCGACCGCCCACCACCGGCTCACCCCGTCGGGCGGCCAGACGAACAGCGCGATGGCCGTGATCCCCCACGCGAGGAACAACGGCCCGACGGCGATCGAGACCAGCCGTTGGTGCCGGGCCTCGTACGCCACGAACGCCGACGCCGGGACCTGGGTGAACTGCGGGTAGACGAGCACCCGGATGGTCCACTGGAAACCTAGGTAGAGCGCGGCCGCGACCGTGAACGCGAGTGCGGTCACCGCCGGCACCCGGTCGCGGTGAGGGCGCGGGCGCTGCGCGTCAGACGGTCCACCTCGAGGTGCTACCCACCGGACGGCCTCTGGCGTGGGCGTGGTCGATGTCGGACCGCCGTCCTACGCTCCGCCTGTGACGACACCGTCGCTCGAGCCCTTCGCACCCCGCACGCCTCCCGAGGCGGTCGAGGACCTGCAGCGGAGGCTGCGCGCCACCCGGTGGCCGGACGCGCCGGACGGCGTGGGGTGGTCGCTCGGCGCGGACCTCGACGAGCTCCGTGCGCTCGTGACCTACTGGGCCGACGGCTTCGACTGGGCGGCCCAGGAGGCGGCGCTCAACGCCCTGCCGCGGTACCGGGTGCAGGTGGGTGGCGTCGGTGTCCACGTGGTCCACGCCCGGGCGGCGAACCCGGGCCCGCGGGTGCTCCCGTTGCTGCTGTGTCACGGCTGGCCGGACTCGTTCTGGCGCTACACCAAGGTGATCGACCTGCTCACCGACCCGGCCGCGCACGGTGGCGACCCCGACGACGCCTTCGACGTCGTGGTCCCGGACATGCCGGGCTACGGGTACTCGGACATCCCGACCGGTCCACTGCTGAACGCGATCGACGTCGCCGGGTTGTGGGCCGAACTCATGACGACGCTCGGCTACCCGACCTTCGCCACGGCCGGCGGCGACATCGGCAGTGCCGTGAGCCGGTACCTCGGGCTCGACCACCCGTCCCGCGTCGTCGCCGTGCACCGCATGGACGGCGGGATCCCCGTGTTCACCGGCGATCCCGCCACGCTCGCTCCGGAGGAGCGTGAGTTCATCGCCGCGGCCCGCGACTGGGGGGCGTCGGAGGGGGCGTACGCGGCCATGCACCGCACCAAGCCGCAGACGGCCGCGTTCGGACTCACCGACTCACCGGTCGGGCTGCTCGCCTGGATCGTCGAGAAGCTGCGGTCGTGGAGCGACTGCAACGGTGACCTCTCGCGGGTCTACAGCAGGGACGAGATCCTCACCGACGTCACGATCTACTGGCTGACGGGGACGATCGGGTCCTCGATGCGGATGTACCACGTCAACGGGCAGATCCCGCCGGAGCAACACCTGCGGCGCGTGGAGGTGCCGTCGGGCTTCGCGCTGTTCCCCGGCGACCTCCTGCGTCCGCCGCGGTCCTGGTTGGAGCGGACGGCGAACGTCGTGCGGGTGACGGACATGCCGAACGGCGGGCACTTCGCGCCGTTCGAGCAGCCGGAGGCGTACGTCCGGGAGCTGCGGGAGTTCTTCCGGCCGTACCGACCGTCCTGAGGGCGGCGCGGTCCGCGGCGCCGCGCGGGCGATCCCGTAACGTCGCCGCATGAGCATCGCGGCCTGCCCGCCCGCGCCGGACCTCGACCGCCCCCTCTCGGTGGCGTTGCGCGAGGCGACTGCGGAGGCGCACGAGCGCGCCGAGGGCTCGGCGTTCGTGGCCGATCTGCTCGGCGGGCGCCACGTGCTCGAGGCGTACACCGCCCTGGTGGCGCAGAACCACGCGATCTACACCGCCCTCGAAGCCGTGACCCCGCGGTGGGCCGACGACCCGGTCGCCGGCCCCTTCGTGCGCCGCGAGCTGCTCCGGGTGCCCTCGCTCGAGCAGGACCTGTCCGCGCTGCTGGGATCGTCCTGGCGGTCAGCCGCGGCGGAACTGGTGCAGCCTGCAACGAAGGTGTACGTCGACCACCTGCGCGACGTCGCCGGCGCGTGGGCGCCGGGTTTCGTCGCGCACCACTACGTGCGCTACCTCGGCGATCTCTCCGGTGGGCAGGTGGTCGGTCGTCGGGTGCGCGACGTCTTCGGCACCGCCGGTGCCGCGGCGGTGTCGTTCTACGCCTTCGACGAGATCCCCGCGGTCAAGCCGTTCCGCGACGACTACCGCTCTCGCCTCGACGCGCTCCCGTTGGGCTCTGGTGAGCGCGCCCGCATGCTCGACGAGGCGGTTGTCGCGTTCGGGCTCAACCGGGCTGTCTTCGTCGATCTTGCCGCCGTCCGGTTCTGATCGTTTCCTCTCAGCGTCGGCCGGCGGTTGCGCGGTGGTCTCGTGTCGAGAGAACTGCGGGTAGGGGTACCCGACTCCCGTGGGTGGTGCGGTGGACCAGTTGGTCTGCGGCGCTTGGCCGGCGGTTCCGTTTCCCGTGTGCCTGCTCGTGGTCTCGTTCCGGAAAGAGCGGGCGGTGACCACAGGCAGGGTGAACGGCGCGCGGCGGGTGCGCCGGGAGCGGGAGCTGGTCTGGTCCAGTCGACCACGCCGTCAGGTCGGGGACCCTCATCGCAGTTCTGTTGGAACTGGTGCACGGCGCGACCACCGCGGACACGCGGTGCGTGCGCAGTTCTTCGTTCGTCAGCCCCGGTTGCGCCGGGGTCGGGTTTCGAGAGAAGGACGAGTAGGGGTACCCGGCCCTCGTGGGTGGTGCGGTGGACCAGTACGTCTCTCGCGGTCGGCTGGCGGTTCCGTTTCCCGTGTGCCTGCTCGTGGTGCTGTTCCGAGAAGAGCGTGCGTTGACCACAGGCAGGTGAACGGTGAGCGGGACGCGAGCCGAGAGCGGGAGCTGGTCTGGTCCAGTCGACCACGCCGTCAGGTCGGGGACCCTCATCGCAGTTCCTCTCGGAACCCAGCCCGCGCGCAACCGCCGGCCGGGGAATCAGCAGCAAATCATTGACGTTCCTGCTTCGAGTGGTAGACTCGAACACGTGCACGAATCAGCGCTCGCCACCGAGGAGTGGGTGGCGTGCGAGCCGGTCTTCCTCGAGACCGACGACGGATTCGTGCTCTCCGACCAGGCGCAGGCGATCCTGGCGGCGATGGACGCCGCCGAGCACGGCGGGCAAGAGAAGCCGCTGTCGATGCTCGACCAGATCGCGGCCCTGCGCGCTCAGGTCGACCAGCTCGCGGCGCTGATACCGGCCGCGGTGCGCGAGGCCGAGGGGCACGAAGTCCTCGACGCGGTCCACGAGCTCCAAGCGACCGTGAATGTGCTGGCCTCGTGTGACCAGGCGTTGATCGCGGAGATCGAACGTCGACCCGACACCATCGAACGCACCGGCGCCCGCTCCACCGCCGCCTGGCTCGCCGGTGCCCTGCGGATCCGGCCCGCGGAGGCGAAACGACGTGTGCGGACCGCGAACGGCTGCGCCCCACGGGTCACCCTCACCGGCGAACCCCTCCCGCCGTTGCGGCCGCACGTCGCCGCAGCGCAAGCGGTCGGGGTCATCACCGCCGACCACGCCCACACCATCGACCGCGCGGTGGATCAACTACCCGTCGGGTTGCCGGTTGAGGTCGTCGACGCCGCCGAACAGGCCCTGCTGAAGGTGGCCCGGCTGTACGACGCGTCCGATGTGGCGATGCTCGGGCGGGACATCCGCGACCGGCTCGACCAGGACGGACCGACACCCCGCGACGAAGCCCAGCGCCGCCGCCGGTCCCTGCGCCTCACCCAGCACGACGACGGTGCGTGCGGTGCCCGCGGTGACCTGACCGCCGGGCTGTTCGCCAAGCTGCAGACCGTCCTGAGCCCCCTCGCGGCCCCGCGACCGGACGACGGCCACGGACCCGACACCCGCCCCGCCGACGTCCGCCTCCACGACGCCCTGGAGGAACTGTGCGACCGGTTCCTGCGCTCCGGCACCCTGCCCGACTCCGGCGGCGTGCCCACCACCCTCGTCGTCACCATGACCGTCAAGGACCTCGAACAGCGCACCGGACGGGTCCACACCAGCCACGGCGGCGACATGTCCGTCGCCGAACTGCTCAACCTTGCCGCCGAAGCCGAGATCATCCCCGTCGTCCTCAACGACGCCGGCGGCGTCCTCACCCACGGCCGCACCCGCCGCCTCGCCAGCCCGGGCCAGACCAGAGCCCTCATCGCCCGCGACGAACACTGCAGCTTCCCCGGCTGCCGCATCCCACCGCAGTGGTGCCAACGACATCACGTCCTGGACTGGCTGTTCGACGGTGAGACCGAGATCGACAACCTTACGCTGCTCTGCGGTCACCATCATCGGAACTTCCAACGGTGGGGATGGACCTGCCACATGGAAGACGGCGTGCCGTGGTGGACACCACCACCCGACGTCGACCCCACCCAGACACCGTTGCGCAACGCAACGTCCCCGACGTCCGCCAGCTGATCTGACTGCGAGGCGGGGCGTCCCAGTTCAGGTCCGAAGACGCCCACCACGGATCTCCCACCGCGCATCGTCGCTCACCGCCGTGACCGTGCGGAGATCCCACCGCAGCTCCCCGTCCACCACGCACACTGCTGTGCCGGTCCGGGCACACGAAGTAGCGGGAAGCCGCGAAGTGCGGGCGTGAGCCCTCGGCCCGACCGTCGGAGAGGTCAAGCCCACCCAGGCACCGTTGCGCAACGCAACGGTCTGACCGAATCACGAAGGCCCGGCCACCCCGAAGGGTGACCGGGCCTCGCGGGCGGTCAGCGCGGTGCGTTCACACCGCGCGGGGTCAGGACCCCGCTGCGACCACCGAGACGTTCACCGAGACCAGCGACCCGTCGGGGGCGGTACCGACCAGGCGGTGGGTGCCCACCGTGGTGCCCTGGGGGACCTTGACCGAGAGGGTCGCGTTGCCGGAGGCGTCGGTCTTGACCGTCCCCAACACCTTGGTGCCGTTGTCGAGCGTGATCGTCGCGAGGGTCCGCGGCGCCCACGCCGTCAGGGTGAGCTTCGCGAGCCCGCCCTGCTGGACGATCGACTGCTTCACCGACATCGAGCCCGCCTGGAAGGGCTTCGCGATGACCTGCAGGGTGTACACCGGCGAGGTCGCACCGGACTTGGTGGCGGTGGCCGTCAGGGCGTAGGTGCCGGCCGGCGTGCTGACCGGCAGCGTGAACTTCACCTTGTTCGAGCCGTCCGCGTTCACCACCACCGGAGCGCCCTTGGCGACGCCGTTCAGCTTGACCTGCACCTTCTCACCCGGGGCCCAGCCGGCGAGCACCGCGGTGACGGGGTCACCGGCGGCGACGGTCGGGCCGTTCTTCGACGACACCGTGCCGGACGGCGCCACCGTGACCGGGATCCGCACCGAGGTGCCGGTGGGGACGGCGTTGAGCTGCAGCGTCGCGGGGCCGGAGATGCCACGCGGAACGGTGAACTGCACCGTCGCCGCGCCGTTGGTCACCGGGAAGGTGCCGACGCTGATCCCCTTCACGTACCCCCGCAGAGCCGTGTTGGCCGGGGCGCCGGTGCTGGCGATGTTCAGGTTCGAGACCTGGAACGTGACCTGCGTGCCGGCCGCGAGGGCCGACGGCTGGTCGGTGACCTGGACCGCGCGCTTGTCGAACGACGGCGTGAGGTCCTGGTGGTTGCCCAGCCAGTCGATCCACAGGTCACGGTCGACCAGTGCGGTGTCCTGGACGTTCGTGCCGCCCTGGAACGCGGTGAAGTTGTCGCCGCCGTCGGACAGGAAGCTGAACGTCCCGATCCGGTAGGTGGCGGTCGGCTTCAACGCGTTGCCGTTCACCGTCACCGACGTGATCCGCGAACCGACGGCCGCGGCGGGGTTGTAGGTGTACGACACGTTGTTCGACAGACCCAGCTGCAGGTACGGACGTGCCGCACCCGTCGGCTGCCACTGCTGCTCGAGCACCTGCTTGAACTGCGCACCGGTCAGCGACGTGGTGAACAGACGGTTGCCGAACGGCAGGACCGCGTTGGCCTCGGCGTACGTCACGACACCGTCGGCGTCGTTCGGCGTGCCGGAGGCCGGGTAGGTGAGATCGGCCCGCAGCCCACCCGGGTTGACGACGCCGATCTGCGCCCCGCCCAGGTCACTGGTGGACAGCTCGTCGCGCAGCATGTTCGCCACGACGTTGCCCAACGCCGACTCCGTCGCCCGGTTGTCCGGCGTGCCGTTCTCGTTCAGACCGCGCGAGATGGTCTGCGAGATCGAGCCGACCGGCACGTCACCGATCTGCGCCGCGCGGGCGATCGCCGCATCGGTGATCGCCTTGACCTGCGCGACGCGCGGGTAGGCAGCGACCAGGGCGTCGTCCGCCGTCGTCGTACGCGGGACGAGCGCCATGGTGTAGCCGGCCACGGAGTCGTCCGACGTGTTGACGGTGAGCGTGATGTTGCCGATGTTGTTGCCGTACTCGCCGGTCTGCACCACCGGACGCGTCGTGCCGGCCACACCAGGCACCGGCGCGTCGAAGGTGTACGTCTTGTGCGTGTGGCCGGTCCAGATGGCCGCGACCGCAGCGGACGTGTTGTTCACGATGTCGGCGAACTCCCCGCCGTTCGCGAGTTCCTGCGGCAGGCCCACGGCGTCGGTCTCGTTGTCGACCGCGCCGGCGTGGTACTCGGCCACCAGCACGTCGGCCTCACCGTTCGCCGCGTCGCCGTCGGTCAGCTGGGCCGCGACCCGGTTGACCGCCTGGACGGGGTTGCCGAAGTCCAGGTTCGCGATGCCGCTCGGGCTGACCAGGCTCGGGGTCTCCTGCGTGACGGCCCCGATGATGCCGACCTTGATCCCGTTGACCGTCACGATCTTGTACTCGGGCAGCGCCGGGTTCTGCGTGCCCTTGAAGTACACGTTCGCGCCGAGGTAGTCGAAGTCCGCCGCGTCGGCCACGCGGCCGGTGAGGTCGGCGTACCCCTGGTCGAACTCGTGGTTGCCCACGGCCGACGCCTGCAACTGCAGGGCGTTCAGCACCTGGATCGTCGGGATGTCGCCCTGACTCGAGGAGGCGAACAGCGACGCCCCGATGTTGTCACCGGCCGAGAGCAGGACGGTGCCGTCGGGACCGGCGTTGGTGGTGGTGTCGGCGCGCTGCTGCTCCACGGTGCCCGCGAACTTCACGGTGTTGCTGTCGATGCGACCGTGGAAGTCGTTGATGTTGAGCAACGTGATCTTCTTGGTCGCCGGCTGCGTCGGGGTGAAGCTGATGCGTGCCACCTGCGGGTCGTGGTCCGACGCCTGGTCCGCGAACTCCGCGTTGGAGTGCACGACCGTGTAGTCGGTCGTCGGCGCCAGGTTGTTCGACACGAAGATGTGGTCGAGCACCTGCGAGACGCCGTTGAAGTTGTACGTGTACTGCTCGACCGGCGGCAGGGTGTTGATGAGGTCGGTGAGCAGCGCACCGTCGTCGGTGAGCGTCGTCATCGCGTCCGAGAACTGGTAGTCGTTGAAGTCACCGGCGAGCACGACGTTCGCGTCCGCGTCCGCGGCCTTCACCTGGTCCACGAAGGCGTTGAGCACCGCGGCCTGCTGGCCCCGCTGCACCTCACTGGACCGGGCCGGCGGCTGGAAGCGACCGTCGGAGTTCTGGTCGCCACCCTTGGAGTTGAAGTGGTTGCCGACCACGATGACCTTCTGACCCTGGAACGTGAACTCGCCGGCGAGCGGCTTGCGGCTGTTCGCCCACGCGCTGTTCGTCGGGTCGACGCGACCGGGGTTGGACGAGAGCGTCGGGGTGCCGTCGGCGCCGGTCGACACGGTCACCGCGGTCGTCGACGGGTCGCCGGTGCCGGTCTTCGGGACGAAGCCGACCCGCTCGGGGTTGTAGAGGAAGACGACGCGGATGTTCCCGCCGGGCTGACCGCCGTCCTGGTCGTCGACCGGGTCGATCGACGCCGACTCGTACGTCGGGCCACCCGCCGCCGTGATGGCGGCGATGAGCTTGCCGATCGTGGTGTCCGCGGCGACCACGCCGTCGTCGGTGGCCCCGGTGTTGTCCTGGACCTCCTCGACGCTGATGACGTCCGGCTGCGACAGGTCGTTGACGATGCCCTCGGCGAGGCGCGTGTACTTGTCCGCGGAGTCGGACGGCATGAGGTTCTCGACGTTGTAGGTCGCGACCGCGAGCTGACCGTCGGTCTGGGCGGGGGCCTGGTTCGGCTGCAGGTCGTTGTCCTGGCGCGTGCCGAGCTGGGTCGCGGCGATGGCGTACCCGCCGAAGCGCGACCAGTCGACCGGGCCCGCGGTGGTGCCGGTGAGCACGTCACCGACGTTCGCCGGCGGCACGGTGCCGGTGACCGGCGTGACGAGCACCCGGCCGGCCGGAACCTGGTCGTAGCCGAGGATCGTCGTGCCGCCGCTGGAGTTGCGCGCCTCCTCCGGCTTGGTGGTCACGTAGATCTCGCCGAAGTCGGCCTTGCCCGGGCCGACGACCCGCGCGTCGTCGACCGAGACGAGCATGCCCTCGTGGGCCTCCCAGAACTCCTGGGCGGACCGGGTCGGGTCCACGGTCGTGATCGACTCGATGTTGGTGCCGCTGGTGGGCGTCGCGAGCGCGGTGTCGGGGACCGTCGTCGGGGTGAGCACCAACGGGGCCGGCACCGGGTTGCCCGAGCTCACGACCGTCGTGGTGGTCGGGGTGATCTCGGTGATCGACAGGCTCGAGGTCGTGTCGACCGTGTCGCCGGTGGCGAACGGGTAGTAGTCGGAGACCGCGCCGGTCACGACCACGGAGTCGCCGACGGCCACGGTGATCGCGGCGCTGCCGGTGAACACGTAGATGCCGGACGACCTGCTCGCGTCCGACGACGGGTTGGGCTGCTGCATCCAGAAGCCCTTGCTGCTGCCGGTCGAGCGGATGCCCGTGACGACGCCCGGAACGCGGGTGACGGTGTTGCCCTTGTCGGGTGAGATGAAGCCGGGCCCCTGGACGTCCTGGATCGTCTCCGGGCCGGGGGTGCAGGCGGTGGGCAGCGGGGTGACGCTGCAGTCCGTGCCGCCGGGGTTGGTGTCAGCGGCGTTGGCAGCCTTCGGCGTGGGCGTCGCCACGATGAAGTCCGCCCCGTTGTTCCCCGTGTTGACGACCGGGCCGTTCTTCCGCTGTGCCGACGTGGTCGAGCCGAGCCCGCCCGTGGGCGTGCCGCCCGCACTGTCGTTCGCGGCGCCGTAGCCGACGAAGTCGACGACGTTCGGGGCCGCGCTGTTCGCGGGCGTCACGGTCGAGTTGGTCAAGGCGACCTTGCCGGCCGTGCCGCTCAGGCCGAGCGAGCCGGTGACATCCGGCGTGGGCAGGTCCTGGGTGCCCCCGGTGCCCAGCGCCTCGGCGACGAGGAAGACGCCGCCCGGGGCGATGGTCCCCGAGAGCGGCGTGCGGTTCGACGCGGTCGGCGCGGAGGCGAAGGTGCCGGCCGACGAGGCGTACCAGAGGTACCAGCCGGACAGGTCGATCGACGTCGAACCGGTGTTGACGAGCTCGATGAAGTCCTGCTTGAGCGTGGCGCCGGAGTTCCCACCTCCCCCGAAGACCTCGTTGATGATGACGGGCGACGAGGTGTCGACCGCCTGGGCGGGCGGCGCGGACGCCATGGCGAGCACGAGGCCGACGGAGGTCGCGGTGGCGACTCCGACGGCGACGTGTCGACGCCGGGGGTGGGGCACGGGCATGGAGGGGGCTCCTGGCTCGGTGGTGTCCCGGACGGGTACCGGGGCGGACTGGTCGACCTTGAGAACACGGCCTCCGGACGGAGACTGTTCGGATCGTCGCTGGAACGGGTGACCGGCGAACCCGCTCACGGTAAGCGCCAGGTGTCCGTGAGATGAAGGCCCGGATTGTGCCGGTACAAAAACCCCCTGACCGGGACGAAACGTCCTGGTGGACGACCGTCAGGAGCGGCGGTGGTCCCACCGCATCGTGACCGTGTCCTCGACCGGGCCCTCGAGCTCCTCCTCGACGTAGCCGGTCACGGCCACGCACTGCACGGTCACCGCACCGACCTCGGCCGTCCCCGTCACCTCGACCCGCAGGAAGTGCCGGAAGAACGGCGGGGCGTTCCAGCTGAAGAACGGCGAGAACCACTGGTGGAAGCGCCGGCCGCCGACCCGCAGCACCCAGTGGGCGGCGAACCGTCGCGCCCACGGCACCCGCACCGGGTGCAGCAGCACCTCCCGGACGCGCACCGGTACCTCGTCGGCCGTGACGTCGCGCTCGGCGTACACCGTGGCGGCCGCCTGCGCCGCGCTGAGCGCCACGTCGGGGAACCAGTGCGGCAGCTTGTCGCGCAGGACCCGGCTGTAGACGGCGAGGGAGTCCATCCGCAGGGGGTAGGTCCGGAAGTCCGCCTCGCTGACCCCGAACCGGTCGTGCGCCTCGGACTCGTCGATGCTGTCGATGAGGTGGGTCGCGTGCATGAACGCCCCACCGCCACCGGCGACGACGTGCTGGTACTCGCGCCCGCCGTGGCGCACGGGGTAGCGCTGGTAGTTGTGGATGTCGCCGCCGATGCTGCCGAGGTACCGGAACGCGGGGTGGTGGACGACGTCGAGCACGGTCTCGAACGAGGTCCACGAGTCGTCGTCGTTGCGCCGGCCGTGGTGACCGCGCAGCCGGCACGGGTCCACCCGGCCGTCGACGAGCAGGGGCTTCCCGGTGAGCAACAGCTTGGGCCGCGGGTCGTCGGACACCGCGAGCAGCCAGGCGGCCTGCTGGTCGTCGAGGTCGCCGAGGATGCCGGTGTCGATGCACACCAGCCGGACGGGGCCGGTGTCGATCACGAAGTAGGGGCCGGGTTGACGGATCGGTTGCCGTTGGTCCGCGTGCGGCCGTAGGGCCGTGGCCTGCGCGACGGCTGTCGGGTCGACCGTGGGCGGGCGGTGCCACAGCGCCCGACGGAACGCCACCCGCCACCGGGCGTCGCCGGTGCCTGCGCGGTCGGCGCTGCGGCTCGCCTTGGTGTACCGCTCGGTGCGACCCACGAAGTGGTGCTGGAACGCGGCGAGGTCGTCGTACCAGTCGTGGTTGCCCGGCAGCGCGTAGACCGGGCGGCGCAGCTCGCGGTAGGGCGCGTAGAAGGTGCGCTCGTAGGCGTTCACGTCGCCGAGCGGGTACTGGGCGTCGCTGCAGATCACGAGGAACGCCGCGTCGTCGGCCTGCTGCAACGCCTGCGCGACGGCGAACTGGGCGTGGTCGCCCTCCCCGGTGTCGCCCATGAGCAGGAACGAGACCGGCTGGTCGTCGCCGGAGCGGAGGTCGACGGTGAGCTCGGCGGGCGAGAGGCCCGCCACCCAGCGGCCCCGCTCGAACGGCACCGGGTCGGAGACCTTCGCCAGTCGGTCGTTGCGGCACGCCCAGAGCACGCGGGGGTCGAACCACGACAGCGGTCGCCGGGGCGGCAGGTCGCGCATGAGGTGCGGCCAGGTGCCGAGCCGGTGGGGCGCCCGCCCCGGCTGGTCCCACCCCGCGGCGAAGTCGCTGGTGCGCGAGCCCGCGGTCACGACGCCCGCCGGTGCAGGGCGCCTGCGGCCAGCCCCAGGGCCCGGGCCCGGTCGCGCAGGTCGTGCGCGCCGCTCGGTTCGAACGACAGCAGCGTGCGGACGACCTGACCGGTCGTGAGGGTGGCGCCGCCGCGGTCGAGCACCCCGCCGTCCGCGCCGCGCAGGGTCCACCGTTGCACCCGCGCCTTCGACCGGTGCCGAACGGGTAGGGGTGTCTCGATGTCGAGAGACTCAGCGTCGTCACCGGCGCCGACGCGGGCGCTGACGCTGAGCCGACGGCTGTCGCCGTGGCCGACGAGTTCCGCACCGGTCGTGCTGAACATCCGGTAGCCGTCCGCGTCGGTCCGGAGCGCGCCGACGCCGGTGAACCGGCCGCCGTCGCGGACCGCGGCGAGGTCGTCGGCCTCCAGGACGACGGTGGTCGAGGCGGTCCCGCGGTCACGGAACCGGCCGTCGGCGCGCAGGGACAGGCGGGCGCCGAGCCGCCGCGCGGGCGTCGCGGTCGGGGTCGCGTCGAGTGGCACGCCGTCGGGCTTGCGCTCGGAGAGGTAGTAGCAGGCGTCGCGGTAACCCGTGGCGATCAGGGTTTCCGCGTCGATGCGTCCGGCGAGGAAGTCGGGGTCGAGGGGGATCGGCAGGTCGGGGCGCACGAGGTGGACGGTCACCGGCGTCGTCGAGCCGAGCACCGCCTCGCCCGCCCGGCGGCGGGCGTTGAGATCCGCGATCCACTCCAGTTCGGCGGTGAGCCCCGCGACCGCCGACATCTCGATCATGTGGACGTACTGCTCGAGCGCGCCGGTGCCCCACCGAGGGGTGTTGGCGATGCACCAGGCCACCCAGATCTCGGTGCAGCCGCGACGGACCGTCTCGGTGAGGTTGGCGTCCTTGATCCACACGGCGTCGGTCCAGGCCGTACCGCCGCGTTCCACCGCCGGCATGACGCCGGCCAGTGACACCCCGGCGATGAGCAGGTCCTCGTCGACATCCGTGTGCGGTACGGCCACGCACCGCTTGGTGGTGAAGTCGGCGACGTTGAACGAACCCGTCGGGGTCGCGGCGGCCCGGACGCGGTCGAGGTCGACCCCGAGGTGCGGCAGCACGGTCCGCCGGATGCTGCGGGCGCTGCCGAACGCCGACCAGTTCGTCGGCGACCGCAGGTACGCCCGCCACGGCTGCGGGGCCACGAACGCCTCGACGTCGAGGGTGCGCCACCGCTCGCCCATCTCGGCGGGGGTGAGGCCGGACAGCAGCATCGCGGTCGTGAAGATGCCGCCGGAGCTGCCGTCGACGTGGTCGAACGCGAGTCCGGCCTCGGTGAGCGCGGTGAGCACGCCGGTCTGCCACGCCACCCGCATGCCGCCGCCGGCGAGCACGAGGCCGCGCCGGCTCACGTCGGCCGTCGCAGCATGCGGGCCAGCAGCACCGCGCTCGCCGCGTCGAAGGCGGCGACGCCCAGCGCGGCGCGGCGGTAGTCACCCTGTGCCACACCGAGGGCGACTCCGCCCACCGCTCCCGCCTTCTGGGCGAGCGCCCAGCGCAGGATGACGGGGGTCGTGGTGCCGTCGGTGAGCAGCCCGCCCGACACCGTCATGAACATCCCGACGACGCGGAACAGCAGCGGCGCGGGCGCACTCGACGCGGCGCCCATCGCCCGCAGGGAGGTCGACGGCGCAACCAGCAACCCCAGCCCGGACAGGGCAGTGGTGACACCGATGCCGCGTGCAACGGTCTTGTCGTTCACGACCAGCTCCCCGTGCTGACGAGGGTGATGAACCACCCGGTCACGCAGATCCACTCGACGATCCAGAAGAGGTAGCGGACCACGTTCAGGCGCACCCAGCGGGTCAGCAGGGTGGTGAAGACCTCGTCGTCGGCAACCGGTTTGTAGAGGCGGCGGTTCACCGGCAGGATCGCGACGACGGTGAACGCGGTGGCGCCCACCACCGCCGCGGTGAACACGACGATCCACCAGCGGCGACCGCCGTCGTCCCACTCCCGCGCCGACAACCAGGCGCCGGCCGCGATCATCGCGACGCTGAGGACGGTGAAGATCGCCACGGCGCGACGGACGGGATCACCGAAGCGCTCGGGGAAGTTCGCGGCGCGGGTGGTCTTCAGGGCACCGGGGAACTGGAGGACCACCAGCGAGTAGCCGAGCCCGAGGTAGAGCGACGCGCCGAAGAGGCAGACGGCGCCGAGCCAGGCCTCGAGCGTCATCGCCCGGCCGCCGTCGGGGCGGGTAGCCAGTCCTCGCTGACGGGCAGGTCGACGACCGATTCCAGTCCCTCCGGCGGCGACGCCGGGTCGGGCGCGGTGGCCGTGGTGAGGAACCAGCCCTCGCAGTGGTCGTCGAGGATGCCGTGCGAGTGCGGCAGGCACGCCACGAACGCCGGGTCGGTGGCGATGTCGAGCTCCCGGAGCGGGTCCATCCGCGGGTGCGGTCCGAGCAGCAACGAGCCGCGGGCCCGTGATCCGGCGGCCACCTCGACGTCGTCGGAGAACGCGATCGACGACTTCCAGAGCATCCCGCGGAACTGGCAGTAGTTGGCGGCCGAGAGGTTGCGCAGCGGCACCCGGAACCCTCCCGGCCGGTCGACGGTGACCCGGAGGCACAGGTCACCGTCGAGGTCGTACTGACTCGACATCTGGTCGTCGGTGACCAGGAAGTCCAGGCTGGCCTGGTGTTTGGGCATCCCCCAGATCCCCTTGCCGCCCTTGACCGACACCAGCGAGCTCACCGGCAGGTCCCACACGTACTGCCCGAAGGCCGACGCACCTTCGCGCAGCAGCATCCGGGCCAGGCCGTCGCCCGCGCGGCGGTGCACGCACGCGATGGCGATGCTGAACTCGACGTACCTGCCGATGTCGGTGGTGCGGTAGTCGATGACCGTGACCAGCAGCAGGCCCCGACCGCCGGGCAGGGCGACCGGCCGCAACTCCTCGCCGGGCAGCAACGCCGCCGCGGCGGCGCGGTCCACGGTGAACCCGGTCATCAGCGCCGGCGAGTCCTCGGAGTTGACCGGCATGTCGAAGCCGATGCCGTCGACCATGGCGTGGGTTCCCGCCAGCGCGCGCTGGCGTCGGGACTGTCTCATCGGGCGAGCTCCTCGAGGATGAGGGGGAGGGTGTCGCGGGCGGCGTAGCGGCCCATGAACACGTCGAGATGGCCGTAGCCCGGCACGACGTGCAGCGAGTGGAAACCGGGGCGGTGGGCGTCGAGGTGGGCGAAGGTCCGTCGCTGACTCTCGGGCAGGAAGCAGCGGTTCGCCGCGCCTGCGATGAGCGCGAAGCGGGCGTCGGTGGCGGGCGGCCCGCCGACCGGGTCGGGTCCGAGACCGTCGACCGCGCCGGTCGGCGTGATGCGCCCGCGGGCGATGGAGTGCGCCATCTGCGCGAAGAACGTCATCGGCACCGGGCCGAACTCGTGGCGCAGCCACTCGTGGGTGGTGGGTGACAGGTTCTCGTGGGCCCACAGCGCGGGTCGTCCGGCGCCGTAGGTGAAGCTCACCATCTTGCAGACGTCGTTCCCGCACTCGCGGTGCGTGAGCCCCACCGTGCGCAGCATGGCCTTCGGGATGAAGCGGTCCGGTCCCGTGCCGCTGCCCCAGCCCGGGTCGACGAACGGCAGGAACGGGGCGAGGACCGGCGCCACCCGGGCGATCTTGAGCCGGGAGAAGGGCGGGACGACGGGGTGCAGGGACATCGCGTTGGACACGATGACCTCCACCTCCGGCAGGAGGCCGGCCACGGCAGCCAACGCGAAACTGCTCGACCCCTGGCAGTGGATCACCGCGCGCAGGGTGTCCGCTCCGGTGCGGTCCAGCACCGTCCGCACGATGGCCGGGTGGTCGAACACCGCCGCCTGGTCGAGCGTCCAACGGTTCGGCGGCAGGTCGATGCTGGCGCGCCAGTTCGCGAGCCAGACGTCCCAGCCGTCGCCGAGCAGGGCGTCGACCACGGTGCGCCGTTCCGGCGCGCGGAAGATGTCGGCGCGCACGCCCGCGCCGTGCACGAGCAGGACCGGCCCGCGCGACGGCGGACGTGGCCCGGTGACGTGGTGGACGTTGAGCGCCATGCCGTCGCCGGCGGTCACCGGCACGACCTCCGTGGTCACGGCGGTCGGGTCCAGGACGGCGGTCACGCCGGCACCTCGGCGCGCGGTCGGCGGGCGTACGTGCGGAGCAGACCGCCACCGAAGAAGGCGCCGAAACGGCCGATGCCGGCGGGGTCGCCCCGGAACGTGGTCATCTGCCGCGCGAACATCGGCGCGTTGAGCCGGAGGATCCCGCGGGTGTACTCCGACCCGGCCGGCGCGTCGAAACCCTGATCGCCGTGGACGATCCGGGTGAACAGGGTCGTGGTGTCGGGCCACAGGTCGAAGTCGCGGTCGTTGCCCACGAGCTTGTGCCCGAGCAGCGTCATCGGTCCGGTCGGGGTGGCGAAGGGCAGGCGGTAGCGCATGAGGTGGCGACCGGCTCCGGAGTCCGGCGCGAAGAGCTGGAACTCCCCGTCGGTCACCGGTAGGTCGGCTGCCTGGATCGCTGCACAGCGCACCGATCCCGTCGCCCGCATGCGGTGCTCCGGGTCGGCGAGGGCGGCGCCGACGTCGTCGGTGCCGATCGTCAACCGGAACGCCAGCCGGTGGCCGTCACGCAGACCGGTCCAGTACCCGGCGTCGTACGCCGGCGCTCCCGGCCGGTGGAAGCCCCGCATGCCCTCGGTGAACCACGCTGCACCCACGACGCCTCCTCAGACCCCGGCCCGGACACCGGCGGGTGTGCCGGCGAGGCTGGCCGCGAACGGGCCGTCGGCCTCGGTCAGCAGGTCGTCGGCGATCCGGTCGGCGACGGCTGCGATCGTGAGCGACGGGTTGGCCCCGACCGGACCGGGCAGGATCGAGCCGTCGCACACCCGCAGTCCGGGTACGCCGTCGACCCGGCCGTACTCGTCCACCACACCGGGGCTCACGCTCGTGCGCATCGGGGACCCGCCGAGCGGGTGGACGGTGACGACGCGGTTGAGCTGGTAGGTCGGGTTGACCTGGTAGCGGGCGCCGAGGGCCGCACCGAGTTCGCGCATGTTGCGTTCCATGCGGTCGAAGTAGTGCTGTGACGTGCGGGTGCTCCACGTGCTGTCCAGGATCGGCTCGTCGTGGTCGGGCACCTCGCGCAGGTGCAACAGTCCGTCGGGGACGTCGCGGCCCATCCCCAGGATCGGCAACGCGTTCTCGCTCACCGCCGCCTTGCCCATCACGGTCGAGATGTCGTGCCCGAGGCGGGTGCGGCGCCGGCCGGTCAGCTGGGACCACGCGCGCCGCGCGACGATCTCCCCGCCCCGGCGCAGCAACCCGCCCGCCTCCGACAGTTCGGCGAGCCACGCCGCGAACCCCGGGTACCCCGCGTCCTCCAGGTACATGCCGTGGTCGGCGGCGAGGCCGGTGTCCACGCGGTCCGGGTAGCGGACGTAGGACGAGATGACCGGCCCGACCGTCCCCTGCAGCGGGGTGTCGGCGCCGAACCAGAACCCGAGCAGATCGCCGTTGCCGCAGAAGCGGGTGCCGAGCGCGGGGCTCGTGATCCCGAGCCGGTCGCGGTTGACGAGCAGCAGGTAGGTGCTGCCGTAGGTGCCCGCCGACACCACGACCCGGCGGGCGGTGATCGTGGTTTCCCGCCGTGGGGCGTGCTGGTCGTGCGGGTCCCACGTCCGCACGCCGACCTCGAACCGACCGTCGGGCCGGCGCGTCACGGTCTTGGCCTCGGTGCACACGCTGATGCGCGCACCGTGGTGGCTGGCGGCCGAGAGGTAGGTGTGGTCGAGCGAGCTCTTCGCGCCTTCGTTGCACCCGACATCACACTCACCGAGCATCCGACAGGTGCGGCGCCAGCTGCCGTGGATGTTGCCGTACGGCGCGGGTGGCAGTTCGGCGCCGATCGCGGGACGGCCGGCGCCGTCGCGGAACCGGACGGCGAGTGGTGCCAGGTGGAATCCGCCCTGCCCGGCCGCCGCCCGACGCATCGCGGCGGTCTTGCGGAGGTGGAACGGCGACCGCGGGTCCTCGGAGAAGGGGGTCTCCTGCACGTCGAGGAACTCCGACACGCGCGCGTAGTGCGGTTCGAGGTCGTCCGCGCCGATCGGCCAGTGCTCGGTGACGCCGGGCTGGTAGGGGTGCGGCTGGGTGAACCACGACGCGTCCTTGCGCAGGAGCACGTTGGCGTAGATCAGCGACCCGCCGCCGAGCCCGCTCGACACGATCGAGTCGATGCCGCTGAACGACCAGGCGTCGAACAGGCCGTACTGGTCGTCGTCGGGTGACCAGAAGTTCGCGGCGACGCCCGCCGGGGAGCGGGGGAAGTCGCCGGGGGCGTACGCCCGCCCGCGTTCGATCAGGGCGACCTGCTCGCCCAGGTGCTCGGCGAGGCGGGCGGCGACGACCGAGCCCCCGAAGCCCGATCCGATGACCAGGGTGTCGACCGCGGCCGGTGGCGCGCCGATCTGGTAGCCCACGGCGCTCGACCCCCGATGTCCGCGGCGACGTCCACGCCGAGATGATCACGAGTCTGGGCCCGGACCTGCCACCGGGCCAGAGCCTTTCGGGTGTCCGAAAGGGCAGAGCTCGACCGCCGTCAGCCCGGTGGGGGAGCGGACCGTGGCGGGTGGAGTTCTCAGGCCGGCGGAGCCATGCTGGAGGGGTGGACGTCGACCCCGTGACCACCGTGCCCCGCCGTCGTCGCGCCTGGGCCGTCCCCGCGGCGGCGGTCGTGGTGGTGGCCGCGGGCGCGGTCGTGTTCAACGTGTCCACCGCCGACGCCAACCCGAAGCTCCCGGCGCGCACGGCCGAGCAGCTGATCGCGAGCGTGCTGGCGTCGCAGACCCGGGCGCTGTCGGGAACCGTCACCGAGACCGCGGACCTCGGCCTGCCGTCGCTGCCCGGCGCCGCGTCGCAGGCCTCGCTGTCCTGGCAACAGCTGCTCACCGGCACGAACACCGCGCAGGTGTGGATCGACGGTCCCGACCGGCAGCGGCTGGCGGTCACCGCCCAGCTGTCCGAGGCCGACGTCGTCCATGACGGCGACGACGTGTGGACCTACACCTCCGCCGACGACACGGTCAGCCACCAGGTGCTCCCGGCCCACCGGGCGGAGGACGCCCCGGACCCCACGGCGTCGATGACCCCGACCGGTGTCGCCCGGCAGCTGCTCGACGCTGTCGACCCGACGACCGCGGTGTCGGTCTCCGACACCGCCACGGTCGCGGGCCGCACCGCCTACACGCTGGTGGTGGAACCGCGTGACGCCCGCACGACGATCCGGCAGGTCGCGATCGCCGTCGACTCCGAGACCGGTGTACCGCTGCAGGTCGAGGTGTTCGGCTCGGCGTCGACGCCCGCGTTCGAGGTCGGCTTCACCAGGATCGACTTCGCGACGCCGCCCGCGTCGCAGTTCGCGTTCACCCCGCCGGCCGGAGCGACGGTCACGGAGAACCCCTTCGGCGGTGGTCGACCGGCCACCTCGGTGCCGGCCGGCCGAGCCCCCACCGCGGCTCCGACCGTCGTCGGTGACGGGTGGACCTCGGTGGTCGAGTTCCCGGACGCCAAGGCGCTGCTGACCTCGTCGAACGGGCTCCTCGACCAGCTCACCAGCAAGCAGCCTGACGGCAGCCGACTGTTGCACACAGCACTGGTGAACGCGGTGCTCACGACGGACGGCCGTGCCTACGTGGGCGCCGTCGCGCCCGACGTGCTCCAGCAGATCGCCCGGTCCCGCTGACCGCGTCGGTGGAAGCGGCCGTTGCGACCCACGGGCTGACGCGCCGGTTCGGCCAGCAGACGGCGGTCGACGGCATCGATCTCGCCGTACCTCGCGGCTCGGTCTACGGCTTCCTCGGTCCGAACGGTTCGGGCAAGACCACGACGATCCGCATGCTGCTCGGGCTCGTCCGCCCGGACGCCGGCCGCATCGAGGTGCTCGGGGAGTCGGTGCCCGACCACGCGGGGCGGGTCCTCCCACGCGTCGGCGCGCTCATCGAGGGCCCGGCGTTCCACCCGTACGTGTCCGGCCGGCAGAACCTGCGCCGCCTCGACCTCGCCGACGCCACCGCCGACCCCCGGACCTCTGACCGCCGCATCGACGAGGCCCTGGCCCGCGTCGGTCTCGCCGCCGCGGCGGGCAAGCGCTACCGCCACTACTCCCTCGGCATGAAGCAACGCCTGGGCCTCGCCGCCGCGCTGCTGCAGCCCCGTGACCTGCTGGTGCTCGACGAGCCGACGAACGGCCTCGACCCGCAGGGCACCCGTGAGATCCGCCGCCTGGTGCGCGAACTCGCCGATGACGGCACCACGGTGCTGGTCTCGAGCCACCTGCTCAGCGAGATCGAGCAGATGGCCACGCACATCGGGATGATGTCGGCGGGACGGCTGCTGCGGCAGGGGCCGCTGGCCGAGGTGCTGGCGGCCGGTGCGGCCACGGTGGTGGTCACGACGCCGGACACCGCGGCGGCCCACGACGTCCTGACCGCCCTCGGTCTCGCCCCGACGGTCGACCGGGACTCGTCGTTGCTGCGTGCACCGATCGGTGACGTCGCCCCGGAGGCGGTGGCCGAGGCGCTGGTGGGCGCGCGAGTCCGCCTCCGCGGACTGCAGGTCGAACAGCCCGACCTCGAGGACCTGTTCGTCTCGGTGACCGGGGAGGGGTTCGACGGTGTCCGCTGACCCGGTCGTCCGTCGTCACCCTGGGGCGTTCTGGCGGCTCTACCGCAGCGAGGTCCGGCTGGTGCTGCTCCGCCGCCGCAACCTGGTGCTGCTGGCCTTCCTCGCGCTGGTCCCCGTGCTGATCGGCGTCGCGGTCAAGGTCAGCAACCCCGGCTCCGGTGACGGCCCGCCGTTCCTGGACCGCATCACCGGCAACGGTCTGTTCCTGGTGTTCACGGCGCTCACGGTGTGTCTGCCGCTGTTCTTCCCGCTCGTCATCGGCGTGGTCGCGGGGGACTCGATCGCCGGCGAGGCCGGGCAGGGGACGTTGCGCTACCTGTTGACCGTGCCGGTCGGCCGCACCCGCCTGCTGGCGGTGAAGTCCGCGGCGGTGCTGACCTTCACGGTGCTGGCGGTCGCGGTGGTCGCGGTGGCCGGGCTGATCACCGGGGCGGTGCTGTTCGGTGTGCGCGCCCTCGTGCTGCTGTCCGGGACGTCGGTCGGTGTCAGTGGCGCTCTGGTGCGGATGCTCGCGGTCGTCGGCTACGTGTCGCTGGCGTTGTTCGCCCTGGCCGCCGGCGGGTTGCTGATCTCCACGCTCACCGAGAACGCGCTGGCGGCCATGGCCGCGACGGTCGGGCTCGCCATCGTGTCGACCGTGCTCGACGCCGTCCCGCAGCTGTCGGGGATCCACCCGGCGCTGCTCACCGACCACTGGTTGGGTTTCGGCGAGCTCCTGCGCTCGCCGGTGTCGGGCGCCGACCTGATCCGCTGGTGCCTGCTGCACCTCGCCTACGTCGCGGTGTTCCTCTCCGCGGCGTGGGCGCGCCTGACCACCGAGGACGTCACGAGCTAGCGGGCTTGCGACGAGGCCGGGCCGACCGTGGAGGTTGCTCGCGCATGCGGTCGCGCAGTTCTCCGAGCACGCGGGTCAGCGTGGCGGCGTCCGCCGGGTCGAGGTGGTCGATGAGCATCTCGCGGACCACGTCCTGGTGGTCGGGGAGGATCGAACCGATCAGCTTCCGGCCGGCCCCGGTGATGACGACGACCGTGCCCCGGTCGTCGTCGGGGTCGGGTACACGCTCGACCAGACCGCGCCGCTCGAGCTCGCGGGCCTGGTAGGTCAGGCCGCTGCGGCTGTACACGACGCGGTCGGCGATGTCGGTCATCCGCTCGCGGCCGTGCTCGGTCCCGAGGTGCAGGCCGGCGAGGATCTGGAACTGCACGAAGCTGAGGTCGCCGTCGCGCCGGATCTGCTGTTCCAGGGCGTACTGCAGCAACCGCCCCGACTCCAGCAGGGCGAAGTACACGGCCATCTCGGCCGGGTCGAGGTCCTCCCCCTTCGCCACGGCGCGAACCGTACCCGAGCCTGTTGCTGCGAAGTCGAAGCACCTGCTAGGGTCGCCAAGTGCTTCGGATTCGCAGCACCTGAGACGAGGAGACAGACATGGACGAGACGTCACGGACCACCGGCCGCCGGGTGCAGTTCGACCACTACGGCGAGGTCGACGTGCTGGAGATCGTCGAGGTGCCCCGGCCGGTCGCGGGTCCGGGCGAGGTCGTGGTGCGGATGATCGCGTCGGGCCTGCAGCCCGGTGAGGCCAAGATCCGCTCGGGCGAGCTCGACGCCGTGTTCCCGACGACCTTCCCCAGTGGGCAGGGCACCGACTTCGCGGGTGTCGTCGACGCGGTGGGCGAGGGCGTCACCGGGTTCGGCGTCGGCGACGAGGTGGTCGGCTGGTCCGACACACGGGGCGCGCACGCGGACTTCGTCGTCAGCGACGCCGAGCACCTGGTGGCCAAGCCCCTCGCGCTCGACTGGATCCGCGCCGGGTCGGTGTTCGTCGCCGGCGTGACGGCCTGGGCCGCCGTCCGGGCCGTCGCGCCTCAGGCGGGGGAGACCGTCGTCGTCAGCGGAGCCGCGGGCGGCGTGGGGTCGGTGGCCGTGCAGCTCGCGCGTCGCACGGGAGCCCGGGTGCTCGCGGTGGCGGGTGCGGGCAACGCCGGGTGGTTGCGCTCGGTCGGCGTGGAGCCCGTCGCCTACGGCGAGGGACTCGCCGACCGGCTGCGCGCGCTCGCCCCCGAGGGGATCGACGCCGTCGTCGACGCCGTCGGCGGGGGTTACGTCGACCTCGCGATCGACCTCGGCGTCGCTCCCGAGCGGATCAACACGATCATCGACTTCGAGGCCGCGGGCCGCACCGGTGCGAAGGCCGACGGCAGCACGCAGGGCAGCAGCACCGCCGTCCTGCAGGAGATGGTCGACCACGTCGCGTGGGGGCGGGTCGTGCTCCCGATCGCCGCCGTGTACCCGTTCGAACGCATCCGCGAGGCGCAGGCCGAGCTCGAGGGCGGGCACACGCACGGCAAGATCGTGGTGACCACGCTGCTCGGCGCCGACGCCGGAGCGGTCCGCCCGTCCTGAGGAGAGAACCCGTGCCGAAGCCGCCCCTGCCGCCCGAGGTGCTCGAACTGCTGGCCAAGCCCAACCCCGCGGTCATGGCGACCGTCGCCGCCGACGGCCGGCCCGTGACCGTCGCGACCTGGTACCTGCTCGAGGACGACGGCACGATCCTGCTCGGCCTCGACTCCGGCCGGGCGCGCATCAAGCACCTCGAGCACGACCCCCGGGTCTCGCTCACCGCGCTCGCCGAGGGCGACTGGTACACCCACGTCAGCGTGCAGGGGCGGGTCGGCGAGATCGTCGACGACGAGGGCCTCGCCCAGATCGACCGGCTGTCGAAGCACTACACCGGCCAGCCCTACGGCCGGCGGGACCGGCCGCGGGTCGCCACCCACCTCACCATCGAGCGCTGGCACGGCTGGAGCGGCGGCACCGCGATCGCCGACTGAGGAGACGGGCGTGTACGACCGGCTCGCCGCCTCGGTGCAGCTGCTGGAGACCGGGGTGACCGCGGGCTCGGAGCCGCTCACGCGGCGCCACCGGTTCCTGCCCGTCACCTACGACGTCGACGGCGACCTCGCCGTGACGGTGTTCCTGCACCGGAGTCACGGCGGTGCGTCGTGGGACTCGAACGTGCTGACGCGCACCGACGGGGAGTGGTGGGTCCACGGCGGCGGCGGGTCGAACGGTGCGGACCTCGACGTGCTGACCCACGTCCCGACCCGAGAATCCCTCGGCGGGTACGTGCGTTCCGACGGCGGCGGTGGCGTGTCGATCGGTGGCGGCGGGCGCTTCCGCCGGTCGCGGTGGGCGCAGCACGCCGACCTGGTTGTGACCCCCGAGGTCGCGACGGTCGAGACCCCGACCGGGCGCCGCCTGGTCCGACCCGCGCACGGGCGACTGGTGGTCCTCTGGTGGGGGCACGCGCCGCTGCCCCTCACCCTGCGCGACGCCGACGGTGCAACGCTCGCGACGGTGACGGTCGGGTCGGACCACTGAACGCCGGCGCCCGCGAAGGTGGGTGACAACGCCCTCCACGACCGCTCCGGTGGGAGACAACGTCCCCGTCGCGGGACCGTCCCGAGAAGCCCGGCGCTACCGGGGCTGGTCGGGGGCGCCCGCCGGCCACAGGTCGGTGTTGCCGCACTGTTCGGTGAGGTCGGCGGCGGCGCGCGCCGCGGCGACGAAGTCGTCGACCACGGGTGAGACGTTCGAGGCGGCGACGGCAACGGCGACCTCGTCCGGAGCCAGGTCCCGCACGGCGACGTGCACGACTTCCGGGTGGGCGTGGAACACCCGCGTCGACCGGGGCAGGAACGAGATGCCCCGGCCCGCCGCGACGTGCTCGAGGGTCTCGTCGACACCGCGCACCCGGTACCCGGCGTCGGGGTGCGGGCGGCTCGTGGGCTGCGGCGTGTCGGCGGGCCAGATCAACGCCTCGCCGTCGAGGTCGGCTTCGCCGATCTCCTCCTTGCCGGCCAGCCGGTGGCCGCGGGGGAGCACGGCGACCCGGGGCTCGCGGTAGAGCGACGCGACCCGCAGTCCCGGTGCGGCGATCGGCAGCCGGACGTACGCGACGTCGATCCGCCCGTCGAGCAGCAGGTCGGCCTGGTCGTCGCCCTCGATGCGTTGCACGTCCACGGGGACGTCCGGATGTCGAGCAGCGAACAGGTTCACCGCTGGGGCGACGGCGATGCCACTGCGGAAACCCACCATCAACCGACGACCACCCCGAGCGGCCACACCGACGCGCAGGCGAGCCGCGTCGGCCGAGGCGAGGAGCAGACCCGCTTCGGTCAGCAACTGCTGCCCCGCGGCGGTGAGCGCGACCCGGTGGCTGTCGCGGGTGAACAGCTCGGCTCCGAGGTCCTTCTCCAACGCGCGGACCTGGCGACTCAAGGCCGGCTGCGCGATGTGCAACCGCTCGGCGGCGCGGCCGAAGTGCAGCGTCTCGGCGACGGCGACGAAGTAGCGCACCTTCCGGAGATCCAGATCCACGAGGCCCCCTCTGCGGCGATGCCTGCAGGTTATCGCCGTGACCACAACGGGTCTTGGACAGTGGTCCAGCCGGTGGCAACCCTGGGACTCGCACGTTCGCAGCGACCACCACCAGGAGCACACCCCATGACCACCGTCAGCATCATCGGTTCCGGCACCATGGCCGGCGTCATCGCCACCCGCGCGGCGCAGCACGGCCACACCGTGGAGATCACCAGCCGCGACCCGGCGGCGGCGCAGGCGCTCGCCGACCGGGTCGGCCACGGAGCCGTCGTCGGCACGTTCGGTGAGCGACCGGCCGGCAACCTCGTCGTCCTCGCCGTGCTCGCCCCCGGAGCGGTCGACGTCGTGACCCGCTACGGCGACGCGTTGGCCGGCAAGGTCCTGGTCGACATCACCAACCCGTTCAACGCCGACGGTTCCGGCGTCGTGACGAGCCCGGGGCACTCGGTCTCCGCGCAGATCGCCGCCGCTGCACCCGGGGGCACCCACGTCGTGAAGGCGTTCAACACCATCTTCAGCGGGGCCATCGCCGCGGACGGGCCGCTCGACGTCTTCTTCGCCGGGGACGACGCCGACGCCAAGGCCACGGTCGCGACGTTCCTCGGAAGCCTCGGTGCGCGTCCCCTCGACGCCGGCGACCTCGCGATGACCCACGCCCTCGAGTGGGCGGGCATCCTGCTGGTCGGCCTCGCCCGCCACGGCGCCGGCTTCGACATCGCCTTCGGGCTCGAGGCGGTCTGACCACGGCCGCGATGTCGGTGGTCGGTCCTAGCGTCCGGCACATGGCCTCACCGGTGCGCGCCCGTCCGAAGCTCGACCTCGTCATCCTCGACTGCCCGGATCCGATGGCGCTGGCGCGGTTCTACGGCGAGGTGCTCGGCTGGGAGATCGACCCGGAGTCCGCCGAGCACTTCGCGGACCTCACACCGCCCGGCGGGCGGATCAGTCGGGACAACCCCGACGGCCGCACCACGCTGTCGTTCCAACGCATCGACGACTGGGTCGCGCCGACCTGGCCGGGCGGCAGTCACCCGCAGCAGTTCCACCTCGACCTCGTGGTCGACGACATCGACGCCTCCGAGCCGGACGTCCTCGCGGCCGGTGCGCGGGTCCACGAGCACCAGCCGTCGCAGGACGGGGGGTTCCGGGTCTACCTCGACCCGGCGGGCCACCCGTTCTGCCTCATCCGCGCCTGACCGCGACCGAGCGCCGCCGGCTCAGGCGGTGACGTCGATGAGCACCTTGCCGACCGCGCCGTCCTGCACGGCCTGGTGGGCCGCCGCGGTCTCGGCGAGCGGGAACACCGTGAGCGGCAGGCCGACCTCGCGACCGACGCGGGCGGCGCCGACCTGCACGGCGGCGTTGACGTCCTCGGTCGCGATCTCCTTGGCGCGGTCGGGCTCGGTGTAGACGAGCACGAACTGCCACCGGCCGTTGACCATCATCTGGGTGCGGACCGGGATGGTGGTGGTGTCGTCGGGGTCGCCGCCGTAGATCGCGACGGCCCCGTGGAGGCCGAGGACCTCGGCGTCGACCGCCGCGTTGGCCTTGACGTTGACCTCGACCACGGTGTCGACGCCGTGCGGGACGATCTTCCTCACCTCGTGGACGACGTCCTGCGTGCGGTAGTCGATCACGTGGTCCGCGCCGGCGGCCGCGGCCAGCTGCGCCTTGGCCGGTGAGCTCACGGTGGCGATCACCGTGGCGTCGGCCCACCGGGCCAGCTGGATCGCGGCGTTGCCCACCGCGCCGGCGCCGCCCTGCACCAGGATCGTGCGGCCGGTGAGGGTGCCCTCGGCGATCCGGTCGGGCAGGTCGTCGGCGACGGTGAGGCACCGGTGCGCCGTCATGAAGGGGATGGCGAGCGCCGCGCCGAGCTCGAAGGAGGGCGCGGCGCCGAGCAGGACGGTCTGGCGGGCGGGGACGACGGTGTACTCCGCGGCCGTCCCGTACGCACGGTTCTGCGCGGCCTCCCAGATCCACACCCGCTCGCCGACCAGCACCGGGTCGACACCCTGGCCGACGGCCTCGATCGTCCCCGAGCCGTCCTGGTTCGGGCTCTTGCCGCCGGGCGGGGGAGCGGCGGTGGTCCGCGACTTCCAGTCGGTCGGGTTGACGCCGGAGAACGCGACCTTGACCAGCACCTCGCCCGGGCCGGGCTCGGGGACGGGGCGGTCATCGACCAGGTGCAGGACGGAGGCGGGGCCGGGTTCGGTGTAGATCACAGCGCGCATGCCTCAGTCCTACCCCCGGATAGGGTCGCTGCGTCCGGGCGGGTCAGGGTGAGGAGAACAGCGTGGTCACGACGGTCGACGGCGTCGAGGGCGTCCGGTCGCTGGTGGGCGAGCCGTTGGGCCCCACCGACTGGATCACGATCACGCAGGAGCAGGTCAACCAGTTCGCCGACGCCACCGACGACCACCAGTGGATCCACGTCGACGTCGAACGGGCGAAGTCCGGGCCGTTCGGCGGCCCCATCGCCCACGGCTACCTCACCCTCGCGCTGCTGCCGCAGTTCCTGCCCGGTCTGCTCGAGATCACCGGCTTCGCCATGGGGATCAACTACGGCGCGGAGCGGGTCCGCTTCCCCGCGCCCGTCCCGGTCGGGGCGCGGCTGCGCGCCACCGCCGTGGTCGACGACGTCACGGACGTCAAGGGTGGGCTGCAGATGCAGGTCACCGTCACGATCGAGATCGAGGACAACCCCAAGCCCGCCTGCGTCGCGACGGTGCTGCTGCGCCGCTACCTGTGACCGCGGCGGACGACGGCATCGTCGTCACCGGGACCGCGCAGCACGAGGCCTGGTTCGCGCGCGAGGTCCCACCCGTCGAGCGGCTGGCTGACGGTCTCTGGTCCGTGCCGGTCCCGATGCCGGCTCGCAGCCCGTTGCGCTACGTCTCGGTCCACGTCTTCGCGGTGCCGGGCGGGCTGGTCCTGCTCGACGCCGGGTGGGGCGACGACGACGGCTGGGCAGCGCTCGGCGCGGGGCTCGCCTCGATCGGTGCGGCCGTCACCGACGTACGCGGGGTGCTGGTCACCCACATGCACTGGGACCACCTCGGTCTCGCCGACCGGATCCGGCAGGCGTCGGGCGCCTGGGTCGCGCTGCACGAGGACGACCTCGCCCTCATCACCCGGCCGGAGTACCGCGACGCCGATCTCGCCGTCGCCCGCGACCACGAACGCCTCGTGCGGCTCGGCGCGAGCCCCGAGGAAGCCGCGCGTGTCGGGACCAACCCCGAGTTCTGGGAGCGGTTCGTGACGACCCCGCCGCCGGACCGGGTCCTGCGTGACGGCGACCTCGCCGACGCGCCGGGCTGGGACCTGCGGGTCGTCCACACGCCCGGTCACACCCCCGGTCACGTCTGCTTCGCCTCCGAGCGTCTCGACACGCTGTTCGCCGGTGACCACGTGCTGCCACGCATCACACCGAACATCTCCACCGAGGTGGGCGGCCCCGAGGACCCCCTCGGCCAGTACCTCAGCTCGCTGCTCACCACCTCGCGGCTGCCCCTGACCCACGTCAACCCGGCGCACGAGTGGCGTTTCGACGGCCTCGCGGCCCGCTCGATACAGATCGCCGAGCACCACGACCGCCGCCTCGCCGAGGTCGTGACCGCTGTCCGCGACCACCCCGGCACGACGCCGTGGGAGATCGCGGGACACCTCA
The DNA here is from genome assembly GCF_054456675.1 of Jatrophihabitans sp. YIM 134969. Taxonomy (NCBI): domain Bacteria; kingdom Bacillati; phylum Actinomycetota; class Actinomycetes; order Jatrophihabitantales; family Jatrophihabitantaceae; genus Jatrophihabitans; species Jatrophihabitans sp. YIM 134969. Next base: position 8,064 of record NZ_JBTJEQ010000034.1, on the reverse strand, counting down.
CCTGGTCGCGGTCGTGGGACCAGTACGACGGCCGGATGCGGGTCTTCGCCGTCACCGAGACCATGGCCCACGTCGCCCGCCTCGTCGCCACCGGCGACCTGCTCCCCGACGGCGGCGAGGTGCCGCGCTACCGCGTCGCGCCGGCTCGCGAGGACCGGTAGGACGCCGCCCGGAACCCTTGCCACCACGGGGAGAGCGTCACGCCGGACCCGACGTTGACCGGCGACAGGCGAACGCTCTGGTCGGCCGCCGGACACTCGAGCCGCACCGACCCGAACGCCCGCCAGGGGCCGAACGGACGCGCCGCGGCGAGGACGAACACGGCGCCTGACGCGTCGTCGGTGGATGGTGCCCGGTCGTCGCGACGAGGGAAGGCGCCGAGGTGGAACGCGGAGGTGCCGTCGACGAGCGCGATCACCGTGCCGTACGGGCCGGACGTGGGTCGGGTGCGCGGCACGACGGCGTGCCGGCCGAGCGGGCCGACGCCGGTGGTGTCGAGCAGGAGATCCTGGTCACCGTCCGGGCCGGCGACGCGGATGCCGAGGCCCAGCACGTCGGGCAGGGGTACCGGCAGGCCGAGCCCGCGCGAGAGCCGGACCAACGCCCCGTGCTCACCGGCGTCGGCGAACGGCCCCGGCCCGCCGCCGAGGCTGCGCAGCCGCGCCCGGTACACCGTGCCGACCTCGTGGATGGCCGAGCCGCGTCGCACCGACGCGACGGCGCCCGTGACGGCAGCCACGGCCCGTGTCAGTCCCACTCCCCGCCCCTACCCCGCCGGACGTGGGCCGTCACCGGGACGTGGGTAGGCCGCGAACAGCGGGCGTTGGTCCAGACCCGGCCGACGCACGCCTTCCCGTCAGGAGGAACCGTGGTCCGACCCCAGGTGCTGCTGGAACGTCTCGTCGACCGGGTGGAGCGGGCGTCCGCCCTCGATCCCGTCGCCGACGCCGCCAGCTCGGTGGTGCAGAAGCTCGGACCGGGCCGGGTCAAGAACGCCCTGAGTGGCGTCGCCGCGGGACACCCCGTCCACCCCGTGCTCGTCACGGTGCCGCTCGGGGCCTGGGTCACGGCGTCGGTGCTCGACGTCGCGGGCGAGACCGACGCCGCGCGGCGCAGCGTCGGGCTCGGCGTGCTGGCCGCGTTGCCCGCGGTGGTGACCGGCGCCTCGGACTGGGCGGAGACCGCCGGGGCCGAGAAGCGGGTGGGCCTCGTTCACGCGGCGGTGAACGACTGCGGGATCGCGCTGTACGCGGCCTCCTGGTTCGCGCGCCGCCGGGGCCACGACCGGGTCGGGGCCGTGCTCGCCGCCGCCGGGCTCGCGGTGGTGTCGGTCGGCGGATGGCTCGGTGGACACCTCACTTACGCGCAGGGGGTGGGCGTCGACACCACCGCGTTCCAGCAGTACCCCGACGACTGGACCGACGTCGGTGCGCTCAGCGACCTCGAGATCGGCCAGCCGACCCCGGTCGAGGTCGACGGCGTGTACCTCGTCGCGGTGCGGACCGAGGACGGTGTCGAGGCGCTCGCCGACCGTTGCACCCACCGCGGCGCACCGTTGCACGAGGGAACGGTCCGCGACGGCTGCATCGAATGCCCCTGGCACGGCAGTCGGTTCGACCTGTCGGACGGATCGGTGGTGCGGGGTCCGGCGACCCGGCCCCAGCCCGCCTTCGAGACCCGGGTGACGGACGGCCGCGTGGCCGTGCGCCGGGCCGGCGAGGAACGCAGCCTGCGACAGAATCCCGTGGGCGTGTGACGCGGTTCGCCACCTTCAACGTGCTGTCCGGCCGTTCCGTGGAGGACGGCCGGGTCGACGGTGACCGCTTCGCCGCCGCCGTCGCCGCCCTGGACGCCGACGTCCTCGTCATGCAGGAGGTCGACCGCGACCAGCCACGGTCAGGCGGACTCGACCTGACCGAAATCGCCGCTGAGGCCATGGGGGCGGAGCACCGGGTGTTCGCCCCGGCGCTGTACGGCACCCCGGGCCGGAGTTGGAGTCGCGCCCGCGACGGTGACGACCGTCCCGGCCCGGCGTACGGGTGCTCCCTGGTCAGCCGGCTGCCGTTGCGGGACGTCGAGGTCGTGCGCATGCCCGCCGCCCCGGTCGTCGTGCCGCTGTTCGTGCCGGGCCACGGGATGGTGGTGGCGCGCGAGGAACCGCGGGTGGCCGTCGTCGCCCGGGTGGACGTGGGCGCCGGGGTCACCGTGCTCGGGACCCACCTGCCGTTCGTCCCGGGGTGGAACCGGGCGCAGCTGCGGCGGGTGGTCAAGGCCGTCGAGCAGCGCCCGGATCCCCTGGTGTTCATGGGTGATCTCAACCTGCGCGGCAACACGCCGGCCTCGATCACCGGCTTCACGCCGCTGGTCGACGCCCCGACGTTCCCCGTCGGCAAACCCCGCTGGCAGCTGGACCACGTCCTGCTGCGCGGGCCGGTGGCCGGCCTCGGCACGGTGACCGAGGTCGGCACCCGGGCGCTGCCGGTGTCCGACCACCGCGCGGTGGTCGTCGACGTCGAGTTCTAGTCGGCCCGCCCCGAATCCCCGCCCGGTCCGACCGGGAGGTCGTGCGCGCTCGGTCCCGGCGGCGGGGTCTCGTCGTCGACCACGTACTCCGACTGCGGCACGCCGGGGTTGCCGTCGCGGACGACCTCCTCGCGGGGGCGGTCACCGTCGGTCTGGGCGTCGTGCTCGTCCGGGTCCTGCTCGGGGCGTGGCATGGGGGTACTCCTCGTGGTCGGTGGTCCGGCGTCGTCGTACCCAGCCGGAGGCTGCGACGCGACGGGCGCGAGGTAGACGCGGGTCTCGCCCGGCCACCGGGCCCGGATCTCGTCGGCCGCGTCCTGCAGGGCCCGTTCGACGTCGGCGAGGCCCATCATGGCGTCGAGCACGACCGTGCCGGTCACCAGGACGGCCTGGGGGCCGATGTAGACGGCGAGCAGTTCCGGGACGTCGACGACACCGTCGCGGTCGCAGACCCGCCTGCGCATCGCGGCGACGATGTCGGGCGAGATCGTCTGGTCGGTGAGCAGGGCGCGGTTGGCGCGCAGCAGGAACGCGGTCGTCCCCAGCAGCACCAGCCCGATGAGCAGGCTCGCGACGGCGTCGGCGCGGGCGTCGCCCGTGACCTGGTGCACCGCGAGCCCGCCGATGCCGATGAGGCCACCGAGGACCGACGCCGCGTTGTCGTAGACCAGCGTCCGGCCGCCGGCGTCGGACGTGCGGTGCAGGCCGTGCCAGAACCCGTGCCGACCGACCGCCGCCGAGCGGTTGACCGGCCGGGCCGCCGCCCACAACGCGCCGAGGTCGACCACGACGATGACGCCGAGCAGCAGGTAGCCGAGCAGGTACGCGTCCTTCGTCTCCGTCTTGCCGAGCGCGGTGACGCCGTAGTACAGCGCGACGACGCCGCCGCCGACGAACACCCCGAGCGAGGCGATCAGCGACCAGAAGAACGACTCCCGACCGTGTCCCAGCGGATGGGCCTCGGACGGTGGTCGACGGGAGCTGCGTGCCCCGACGAGCAGGAAGATCTCGACACCCGCGCCGGCGAACGACTGAGCGGCAGTCGCGACGAGCACGGCTGACCCGGTGGAGAGCGCGCCGGCGGTCAGCACGACGCCCTCGAGGACGACGAGCACGAGCGTGACGACCGTCGGCCACACCCGGGCGTGGGCGTCCTCCGCCGGGCTGACCCGGTCCAGTTGTTCGAGCGGGTCGAGGTCCTGCAGCGGTGTGGTCAGGAGCGTGCCTCGCGTGTGGCCTCGTCGTTCGCCTTCTGCAGCGCCTCGGCCAGTTCGGCCTTGGTCATCGTGCTGCGACCGTGGACGTCGGCGTCCCGCGCGAGCTCCAGCAGGTGCTCCTTCGACGCGTTCTCGTCGACCCCGCCGCGCGAGGTGCCGCGTCCCTCGCGGGCCGCGGCTCCGGTCAGCTCGGACTGCTCGTCGGACGGGCCCTTGGCGCCGCCGTCCTTCGGTTCCCAGTGGTCGCCGACCTTCTCGAAGGAGTGCTTGACCGCGCCCCACGCGGTGCGGTGCGCGCGGGCTTCGCTGTCGTACTCCTCCTCAGCGTTGCGCAGGGTGTCGACGTACGTGTCCTGCGCCTTCTGCGGCGACCGTTCGAGCGTCGACGGCAGGTCGATGTCGTCCTTCGGCATGGGGAACTCCTCACCGGGGCGGTCCGACACTCGGACACCCCTTCCGGAAGGTGTGCCCAGCTGACGCCGGTCGGCGCGGGGTGTGAGCGGGGTGCGGGGCGCCGTGAACGTTGCACCGAGCAGCGCTCAGTCGCACTCCGGACCCGTTCGAGCGCGAATCCTCTTTCACCAGAGACACTTCTGACCTCAGCAGTACCGCGGCGGGACGTGAATTCGGGGGAGACGCCGGGCGTTTCGTCCCGCATACTCGGACGACCGATCTTTCGACGGGACCAAGTGTGGGGACGATGGCCTCGACGGCGACTGACCTGCTCGACCTGGGTGCGTGGGCGCACACACCGCTGGGGGACCCGGCGCAGTGGCCGGCTGCGCTGCGGACAGCCGCCCAGCTGTGCCTGGCCTTCCCGACGTCGTGCTGCGTCCTGTGGGGCGAGAGCTCCCGTTTCCTCTACAACGACGCCATGGCGGCCGGCATCGGCATCAAGCACCCGTCGGGGATGGGGCAGCCGCTGTACGACGTCCTGCCGTTCATGTGGCGCACCCTGGGCCCGATCCTGCACGAGGTGACCCGGGCCGGGCGCGCGTTCAACGCCACCCGCTTCCCCATCCAGGTCGACCTCGGCGACGGCGTGGTGCAGTACTTCGTCGACTTCGCCCTCGTGCCGATCATCGACGGCGGCTCCGTGCGGGGCGTCTTCAGTCCCGTCGGCAACCACACGGTCACCCACCTCGACGGCCAGCACGACGCCACGGTGGCGGCGGTCGCGACGGTCCCGCAGGCAGGGTCACGGGCCGAGGTCGCGGCCCAGGTCGTGCGTCACCTCGTCAGCGCCGACGACGTCCGCTTCGCGCTCGTCTTCCTCCGGGACCCCGCGACGCAGACCCTGGTCCGCGCCGCGACCGCCGGCGCCCCGCTCCGGCCGGCGGCGACCCTCGCGGCGCTCGACGTCGCGGTGGCGCGGGGCCTGTGGCCGCTGGAGCAGATCCTGGCCGAGCGTCGCGGCCCCCAGCACATCCAGGGACCCGTGCGGGCCGCCCGGGTGACGCGGCCGCTGTGGGAGGACGCCTGGCTCGTCGCCCTGCCGGGGCCGGTCGAGGGCGTGCTGGTCCTGGGTCTCGACGCCCGCTTCGTGCTGCCCGCCGGACCGGCCGCGCTGGTGGCCCGGCTCGCGGCGGCCGTCGGCGAACGCCTGGGGCGCTGAACGGGCGTCCCGGCCGACCGGGTAGGACCGTGGGGTGAACTCCGCTCCGACCGCCCAGCTCGAGACCGAGGACACCTACCGCGTCGACGACGACTTCGACGTGCCGCCACTGGGGCGGTTCGTGCCGACGGGCGGGCAGTACGAGACCGTCACGTCGCACCTGCGGTCGGCCTACCTCGACACGCCCGACCACGCGCTGCTGCGCGCCCACGTGACGTTGCGCCGCCGTGAGGGTGACGACGACCAGGGGTGGCACCTCAAGGTGCCCGCCGGATCGTCGCGGACCGAACTCCACCGCCCGCTCGGCGACGGCCCCGAGAACGTGGCGCCGAGGGAACTGACCGCGCTCGTCGCGGGTGTCGTCGACGGCCGGGAGCTGCGACCCGCTGCGGTGATCGTGACGACCCGGGTCCGCCACCGGCTGCTCGACGCCGCCGGCGACCTGGTCCTCGAGGTCGACGACGACCGGGTGGCCGCGACGCCGTCCGGCGCGGACACCCGGCACTGGCGCGAGGTCGAGGTGGAGCTCGGCACCGGCTCGGACCGGCTGCTCGCGAAGGTGGGCAAGGCGCTGCGGGCCGCCGGTGCCTCGCCCGCGGCCGTCACGTCGAAGCTGGCCCGGACCCTCGAGGACGACACGGACGGACCGGAGCGGGTGCTCCCGGCGGCCGCGACGCTGCGGGCCTACCTCGGCGAGCAGGTCGACGCGATCGTCGCCGGGGACGTCGACCTGCGACGCGGCGCCGATCCGGTCCACCCGACCCGGGTGGCGACCCGGCGGGTCCGGAGCACGGTACGGGTGTTCGCGGACCTCGTCGATCCCGAGCGGGCCGCGTGGATCGACCGGGAACTGCAGTGGTGGGCGGGCGAGCTCGGCGCGGCACGCGACGCGCAGGTGCAGCGGGCGCGGCACCGCGAGTCGCTCGACGCCCTCGGACCCGATCTCGCGCTCGGCCCGGTGCGGGCGCGCCTCGACCAGGACACCACCGCGGCCGAGACCCGCGCCCGCGAGCGCATCGCGGTCGAACTCGACGGCGAGCGGTACCGGACGCTGTTGGCGGAGCTGCTGCGGTGGCGGACCGACCCGCCGCTCAGCCCCGCCGCCGACACCGGGCGCGGCGCACTCCGCCGCGACGCTGCCGCCGCCTCCCGCCGTGCGGACAAGCGGCTGCGCCAGGCCCTGCGTGCCGACGACGACGTGCTGCTGCACCGGGCCCGCAAGGCGGCGAAGCGCGCCCGGTACGCCCAGGAGCTGGTGGCGTCGGCCGAGGACGGCGCGAAACGCACCGAGGCCCGAGCCGCGGCCAAGCGCCACCAGCGGGTGCAGACCGTGCTGGGCGACCACCAGGACGGCGTCGTCGCCGCGGAGCTGCTGCGACGCCTGGGTGCGGAGGCGGGTGCGCGGGGCGAGAACGGGTTCACGTTCGGCGTGCTGTGGCAGCGGGAGCAGGCCCGGGCCGAGGCCGCGCGACGGCGGGCGCTGACCTTGCGCTGACAGGTCCGGGTTGACGGGTCCGGGCTGACGGGTCCGGGCTGACGTCCTGTTCGCTCTCGGCGAGCCGGAGGTCGGTCCGGACCGGCCGGGTGGGCACGCTGCCGGTCGTGCAGACACGACACATCGGCAACGACACCGTCGGCCGTCACGAGGTGGGGGCGATCGGCCTCGGCCTCATGACGTTCGACCAGACCGGTACCCAGCCGCGCGAGCAACTCGTCGACACCGTGCGCGCCGCGCTCGACGCCGGCGTCACCCTCTTCGACACCGCGGACGCCTACGGGCCGGGCGAGGAGAAGGGCGCGGAGGCGCAGGGCGAGAACGAGCGGCTCATCGCGTCGATCCTCGACGAGCTCGGCGTGCGCGACCGGGTCCTGCTCGCCACGAAGGGCGGCCACCTGCGCACCGACGGCGGCGGGTGGGACGTCGACGGCTCCGCGGCGCACCTGAAGGCGGCGGTCGACGCGTCCCTCGCGCGGCTCGGCGTCGAGCAGATCGCGATCTACCAACACCACCGCCCGGACCCCGCCGTCGACTACGCCGAGACGCTCGGTGCGCTGAAGGAGATCCACGACAGCGGCAAGGTCGCGATGGTCGGGCTCTCCAACGCCGACCCGGCCCAGATCCGGCAGGCGCACGAGGTCCTCGGCCACGCTCTGGTCAGCGTGCAGAACCAGTACTCGCCGGCGTTCCGCAGCAGCCGTCCGGAGATCGACGTCTGCGACGAACTCGGCCTCGCGTTCCTGCCCTGGAGCCCGCTCGGTGGCCTGGGCTCGGCGAAGGACCTCGCCGACAAGCACCCGGCGTTCGCGGCCGTCGCGGACGAACTCGGGGTCAGCGGCCAGCAGGTCGCACTGGCCTGGGAGCTCGCCCAGGCCCCCGTGGTCATCCCGATCCCCGGCGCCAAGCGGCCGTCCTCGATCACCGACTCCGCCGCCGCCGCCGACCTCGAGCTCACCGCCGACCAGCTCGCCCGCCTCGACGCGGAGTAACCCCACCCCGTTCTGGCGAGTGGTCACCTTCTCCACCGCCCCGCTACCGCCGCCCCGCCCCCCCCCGGATCTGGCGAGTGGTCACTTTCCCCGCCGAGTGGTCAAGAATTTCGGCTCTTGTGACGCATCTGTGGGTGGGTTCGGGGTGGTGAGATAGCAACACGCCGTTCTCTGTCTAGGTTTCTGGCTTGTCGAAGGTCAGCAACCATGAACGGAGAACGG
>NZ_JBTJEQ010000033.1:0-54639 GCF_054456675.1 Jatrophihabitans sp. YIM 134969 | reverse complement strand
GAGCGCGCCCGCCGTGAGCGTCGCGTTGCCGAGCGCGGCGAGCTGGCCCGCGGGCAGGCCGCTGCCGGCGGCGAGGGCCTGCAGGTCCAGGGTCATCGAGCCGCTGCCGTCCGCGCCGGAGGTCTGGATGGCGCCGTCGCCGCCGATCGCGCCGGACGACGCCGTGGCACTGCCGTCGGGGTTCGCCTGGGCGAACTGGTGCAGGACGCCGAAGCGGAGGCCCTGGCCGATCGGGATGGTCTGGCCGCCGATCGGCAGGGTCAGGTCTCCGAGGACCGTCGCCCCGAGCGGGTTGGAGCTCGTGACCGTGGGGCCGCCCTCGTTGACGGCCACGGCGTCCTGCAGGGAGGCGACCGTGGCGAGGTCGGTGCCGGCGGCGAGGCCGGAGAGGAAGAACCCGCGGCCCTGCGAGACCGGGGGCGCCTCGGCGGCGAGCGCCGGGGTCGAGGTGGCGAGCACGACCGCGGTGGCGGTGGCGACGAGGACGGCGGCGGCGAGCGCGCGACGAGGGGTCAAGGCGGTTCCGTTCGCAGAGCTCAGGGCACCGGGGTCGGCCTGAGGGGAGGATGGTGACCCACCATCTACCCGCGACAGCGCGTGACGGCAACATGAACGGTGAAGACGGGAACAAGCTGCCACGCGAGAACTCGTGGCGCGGCAGCGACTTTCCGTCCTCCACACCCGGTGGACGACGCAGGGCAGCATCCACGGCACCCGTCGTTCACCCGGCCGGCCGGATCCACACCCTCGTCCACAGGCTGTGCACCGTCGACCCCCGGTGGTCCACAAGATCGTCCAGAGGCCTGTCCACAGCGTCGTTAGGTCGGGGCGCCCGACTCCCCTAGCGTCACGTCCGGCCCACCTCGGCGCGCCTGTCCACGGCGTCCGGTCTGTGGTATCACTGATACGAACACCTGTTCGACACGAGGGGGAGGCGGGCCGCCGTGGCCGTCAACGTGATGTCCGCCGAGCCCGCCGACGGCCGTCCGGATCCCCGCCCCGACGACCGCTCCGGCGGCGGCGGGTACGAGCGGTTCGACCGCACCCCGCCGCAGGACGTCGCGGCCGAGCAGTCGGTCCTCGGCGGGATGATGCTCAGCAAGGACGCCATCGCCGACGTCATCGAGAACCTCCGTGACTCCGACTTCTACCGGCCGGCGCACCAGCTGATCTTCGACGCGGTCCTCGACCTGTACTCCCGCGGCGAGCCCGCCGACGCCGTCACCGTCTCCGCCGAGCTGACCCGCAAGGGCGAGCTCGCCCGGGTCGGCGGCGGGATCTACCTGCACACGCTGATCTCCGGCGTCCCCACCGCGGCGAACGCCGGCTACTACGCCCAGATCGTCGCCGAGCGGGCGACGCTGCGCCGCCTGGTCGAGGCGGGCACCCGCATCGTGCAGATGGGGTACGGCGCGGCGATGGGCGGCAACGACCAGCCGGGTGACGTCGACGCCGTGGTCGACCGCGCCCAGGCCGAGATCTACGAGGTCACCGAGCGGCGCACCGCCGAGGACTACGTCTCGATCTCCGAGCTGCTGCAGCCGACGATGGACGAGCTGGACCGGATCTCCGAGACCGGCGGCGTCGGCACCGGCATCCCGACCGGCTTCCTCGACCTCGACCAGATCACCAACGGCCTGCACCCCGGCCAGATGATCACCGTCGCGGGGCGGCCCGGTTCGGGCAAGGCGCTCGCGCTCGACACGCCCCTGGTCACCCCCACCGGGTGGACCACGATGGGCGAGGTCGTGGTCGGCGACCTGCTCGTCGGCGCCGACGGCCGCCCCACCCGGGTGCTCGCCGCGACCGAGGTCATGACCGGTCGACCGTGCTTCACGGTGACGTTCTCCGACGGCGCCTCGATCGTCGCCGACGCCGAGCACCAGTGGGTCGTCACGTCGCCCGCGTCCGTGCTCGCCACCGTCGGCGGCGGGGAGCCGGTCGCGCCGCAGCCGGTGCGCCTGGTCGTCACCACCACCGCGGAACTCGCGCTGGCGCTGCTCACCGGTCACGACCTCGCCGTGGCCCACACCGAGGGCGTGCGGGTGGTCGACGTCCGGGCGACCGCGAGCGTCCCCGTCCGGTGCGTGCAGGTCGACAACGCCTCGCGGCTCTACCTCGCCGGCCCCACCGGGCTGCCCACCCACAACTCGACGCTCGCGCTGGACTTCGCGCGCTCGGCGGCGATCAAGCACAACAAGACCACGGCCATCTTCTCGTTGGAGATGGGCAAGACCGAGATGATGATGCGGCTGTTCTCGGCCGAGGCGTCGGTGCCGCTCGCGAACATGCGCTCGGGCCGGATGACCGACCAGGACTGGCAGCGGGTCGCCAAACGCTCGGGCCAGATGGCCGAGGCGCCGCTGTTCATCGACGACTCCCCCAACCTCACGATGATGGAGATCCGCGCCAAGGCCCGGCGGCTGTCCCAGCGCCACGACCTGGCGATGGTCGTCATCGACTACCTGCAGCTCATGACCTCGGGCAAGCGCGTCGAGTCCCGCCAGCAGGAGGTCTCGGAGTTCAGCCGCGCGATCAAGCTGCTGGCCAAGGAGCTCGAGGTCCCGGTCGTCACCCTGAGCCAGCTCAACCGTGGCCCCGAGCAGCGCACCGACAAGAAGCCGATGCTCGCCGACCTGCGTGAGTCCGGCTCCATCGAGCAGGACTCCGACCTGGTGATCCTCGTGCACCGCGAGGACATGTACGAACGCGAGTCCGTCCGTGCCGGCGAGGCCGACCTCATCATCGCCAAGCACCGCAACGGCCCGCTCGCCACCGTCCCGGTCGCGTTCCAGGGGCACCTCTCCCGCTTCGCCGACATGGCGGCCGGCTGACCGTCCCCCGGGCTCCCGAGGGACGACCGGCTCGCCTCTGGACCTGCGGTCGGGGTGTCGAACCCGTCGGCCGCGGCGTTCAGCGCACCGGGGCGCGGTGGCACGCGTCGTCGACGCCGTCGAACAGCTCACCGTCGGGCGACGGGTCGGCGTGCTCGAGGCGGTCGGGCGCGGGCTTGCCGAACTTGATGCCGAGCACCTTCGTGGGCTGGCGGGTCGCGATCAGCACGGTGTCGCCGCAGTGGGAGCAGGGCGCGGGCCGCGGCCGGTAGTCCATGCCCTCCAGTTTGACGCGGTCCGTCGGGCGCAGCGAGCATCGGCCGGTGTCTGCACCGCGACGGCCCGACCTCCGACCGCTCGACACCGCCCCGCTCGCCGAGGTGGTCGACCGGGTGTTGGCGCGTCACCCGACGGCGGCCACCGCGCGGGCGCGCGCCGTTGCGATCACCGCGGCCGCCGACCTCGCCTGCAGCCACTTCGCCGCGGGCGGACGGCTGGTCCTGGCCACGGCCGGCGGACCCGCCACGGTCACCGCCACGGAGGCGACGGCGACGGCCCGGCGCTTCGCTCACGAGTACGGCTTCGCCGACGGCGCGGTGCTCGTGTCGACCGAGGGCGCCCCGGTGCGGCCGACGCCCCGCGACGCCGTGGTCACCGTCGACGACCTCGCGGGCTCGGCCGGACCCGACGTCGTCGCCGCGCTCGACGCGCTGGCCACCGCGGTCGCGGCGCACCTCGGCCACCTGCACGATGACCTGCCCGTCGACCTGGTCGCCCGCTCCGACGCCGACCACGAGCGGGTCGTGACCATGGTCGGGAGCATCGCCGGTACCGACCCCGCCACCGCGCACGCCGCGGCCGAGGCGGCCGGCTTCGACGTGCGGGTCGCGGTGCTCGCCCTCGCCGGACCCCTCGACCTCGGGCAGGCCCGCTTGCTCGCGAGCAGCCACCGCACCCTGCGGGAGGCGCTGGCGAACCTGCCGCGCCGTCCGCCCGACCCGCCGCGTCCGCCCGGGGCCGACCGCCCGGTCGGTTCAGACACCCGGTGACAGGTTGCCCGGTGACAGGGAGCCCGGTGACAGGGACGCCGGCGACGGCGCCGCTGCGCCCCGGGCGCCGAGGTCCCACCGGACCATCCGCCGGTCGACCGCGTCGAAGCCGTAGAGCGCGCCGTCGGCCACCACGACGCCCGCGCTGCCCGTCCCGGAGCCGAAGCGGCGGACCACCGCCCCGCTGGGGACGTCGTACGCGACCGTCCGGCCCGAGGAGCTGACGTACGCCACCCCGCCGGCGGCGCTCACCGGCGAGGTCCCCGCCTCGTCACCGGTGTGCGTCCAGAGCGGAGCACCCGAGAGGACGTCGAGGGCCGTCACGACCGGATCGTTGTCCGCGACGACCAGCCGATCGCCGACCAGGGCCGGTGTGCCCGTCACCTGCCCGGACCCGACGACCTGCTCCCAGAGCAGGGCACCCGTCGTAGCGCGCAGCGACAGGACCGTGCCGGACACCGTCGTCACGAAGACCCGGCCGTCGGCGACCACCGGCGGCGGGTACGGCTGCGCCTGTCCGGGTACGGCGCTGGCCCACACGACAGCACCGGTCGCGGCGTCGAGCGCACGCACCACCGCGTCCGTGGCCCCCAGGTAGATGCGCCCGCCCACCACGGTCGGCCCGTAGGGGTAGAAGCCCGGGCCGAAGCTGGTGGTCCACCGCATCGCGCCGGTGGCGGCGTCGAGGGCGTGGAGCACGCCGTTGGTGCGGGAGGCGACGTAGACCTTGCCTCCGGCGACGACGGGGCTGTCCCTGATGGCGCCGCCGGTGTCGTAGCTCCACTTGCGCGCGCCCGTGGCGAGTGAGAGGGCGTGGAGGTGGCGGTCGGAGGAGCCCACGTACACGACGCCGTTCGCGACCACCGGTGCGTTCGTACCCGGGTTGGTGTCCGCCAGCGTGACGCGCCAGACCTGCGCGCCGGTCGCGGCGTCGAGGGCGACCACGTCCTCGAGGAAGGTGTGGAAGACGACCAACCCGCCCGCGACGGCCGGGGGCCCGTAGACCGCCTGGTCCAGAGGGGTGGTCCAGCGCTCGACCAGGTCGTCGACGGTGTCCGGCGTGAGGGCTCGCTCGAACGGGTTGAGGCCGGTGTGGCCGGCGTCGAAGCTCGGGCCGGGCCAGTCGGTGCGCACCGTGAACGCGACCTGCGCCGCCGCCCCCGTGCGACGCCCGACCGCGGTGACCCAGTGCTTGCCCGGTGTGGTGGCGCGGGTCGTCGCGACGTGCGTGGTGAACCAGCCCGCGCTGTCCGTGACCACGAGCGCGACCGCGGTGGTGTCGAGGTACACGTCGACAGCCTCGATCGCGCCGAAGGTGGTGCCGGCGACCACGACCTCGGCGGTCGGGCGCACGACGGCGGGTGAGGCCGTCACGCCCGCCGTCAGGGTGAACTTCGGGCCCTTCGCGGTGCCGTCGCCCGTGGTCACCGCGACCACGCCGACCCCGCCTGCCGGCACCCGGGCCCTGATGCGCTTGCCGGTGACGACGTCGACCGAGGTGGCGGGCCGACCGCCGACGGTGACCGTCGAACGGGCCGTGAAACCGGTGCCGACGACGGTCACGAGGGTGCCGACCGGGCCGCTCGTGGGCGTGACCGACGTGATGGTCGGTGGCGCGGCGAGTGCGGGGGTCGCGGTGACGACCCCGAGCGCCAGCACCGCGACGACGAGCAGGACCAGGCGGCGCGGCATGCGCGCAGGGTAGGAACGCAGAGGCGTGTACGGGGACGGATCGCAACAGGTCTGCCCGAAAGGTCAACCCTCGGCAACGCGTGGTCGGTGGCAGGCGTCAGGATGGGCGGCGTGACCACTGCGCACACGACGACCCTCGGCGCGATCTTCCTGCCCGACCTCCCACCCGAGCGGCTGCAGCCCGTCGCCCGGGCGGCCGACCGGGCCGGGCTCGAACAGCTGTGGCTGTGGGAGGACTGCTTCAAGGAGAGCGGCATCGCACCCGCAGCGGCCGCCCTCGCCTGGACCGAGCGACTCACCATCGGCATCGGGCTGATGCCGGTGCCGCTGCGCAACGTCGCGGTCACCGCCATGGAGATCGCCACGATCGAGCGGTTGTTCCCGGGCCGGTTCCGTCCGGGCGTCGGGCACGGCGTGCTCGAGTGGATGGGGTGGTTGGGCGTGCGGGCGGAGTCACCGATGACGCTGCTGCTCGAGTACACCGACGCGCTGCGCCAGTTGTTGCAGGGTGCAACGGTCAACGCGGACGGCCGGTACGTCCACCTCGAGGACGTCACGCTCGACTGGCCGCCCGCCGTGGCGCCGCCGGTCTACGTCGGGGCGAAGGGACCGAAGACCGTCGCCCTCGCGGGCGGCCACGGCGACGGCGTGATCTTCACCGACGAGACCACCCCGGAGCAGTTGCGCGAGTCGGCGCGCATCGCCGCCGAGGCGGCGTCGGCCGCCGGCCGAGCGACGCCCGACAACCTGGTGTTCGTCCTGGTCGACGGACGTCCGTCCGCGGCCGAGGTCGCCGCCCGCGTCGCCGAGTTCGTCGACGCCGGCGCGACCGAGATCGCGCTCCAACCGCACGGCGACGCCCTGCCCGCCGAGGAGTTCGTCGAGTTCGTCGCGACCGAGGTCCGCCCGCTCGTCCCGTGAACGTCAGACCCGGGCGCGGTCGTCCGGGACGGTGGCGGGTGCGTCGGCGGGTGGCCGGACGGCGGAGGCGATGAGGGCCGACACACCGAGCAGCACGGCCACGACGATGAACGCCTTGAGCACGGTGAACGCGTCGCCGAGGTGGCCGAGCAGGGGCGGGCCGCCGAGGAACGCGCAGTAGCCGATCGAGGCGATGACGCTGACCCGGGAGGCCGCGTAGCGGGGGTCGTCGGCACCGGCGCTCATGCCGACCGGGAAGCCGAGCGAGACCCCGACGCCCCACAGCACCGCGCCGAGGTAGGCCACTGGGGTGGACCCGCCGAACACGAAGACCACGACGCCCGCGATCGCCACCACCGCGGTGGCACGCACCATCGCGACCCGGCCGTAGCGGTCGAGCAGCATCGGCCCGAACCAGCGGCCGAGGGTCATCGACGCGAGGAACACCGCGAAGCCGAGGGTGCCGAGCGCCGCGCTGGAGCCGTAGTCCTCCTTGATGGCGATGCTGATCCAGTCGTTGCCGGCGCCCTCGGCGAAGGCGAACGCCAGCACGAACAGGCCGATGAGCAGGGTGCGCGGCTCGCGCCAGGCGGCCAGCGCGCTGCGGGGCGCGACCGGCTCGCCGCCCGGGGCGGCCTCCTCCGCGTGGTCGGTGAGGTACCCGCGCACGGCGAGCGGCACGACCACGACGAGCACGACGGCCACGCCGAGCAGGTGCGCCGTGACCGGCACGTGCACCAGCACCATCAGGGCGCCGAGCAGGGCGCCCGTCACCGTGCCCAGGCTCCAGCCGGCGTGGAAGCGCGGCATGATCGCCTTGCCGAGTTCCCGTTCGACCTGGGCACCCTGCACGTTCATCGCGACGTCCCACGCACCGTTGGCGAAACCGAACACGAACAGCCCGATCGCGACCATCGGCACCCCGACGAGGTAACCGAACGCGACGACGACGATCCCGGCGGTCATGAGCAACGCCATGCTGAGCACCGTGGTGCGCGAACCCAGGCGGGCGATGACCTTGCCGGCCGTGGGGAGCGCGACGACCGACCCGGCCGCGATGGCCAGCAGCAGGCTGCCCATCTGGCCGTTGGTGAGCTCGAGGTGGTCCTTGACCTGCGGGATGCGCGAGGCCCAGTTGGCGAACGCGAAGCCCGAGCTCGCGAAGACCAGGTAGGTCGCCAGCACGGCCCGGCTCACGGCGGGGTCGTTGTTGCGCTGTGCAACGGACGGTGAACTGCTCACGAACTGCTCCTGGTGCGACGGGGACGGCGGGGGAACGGGGAGACGGGACCGACGGCCCGGTCGACGATCGTGCGGGTGTCCGCGCGCCGCACCGGGGCCGTCGAGAGGATCTTGTGCATGACCAGGCCCTCGACGAGGGCGTCGAGCCCGCGGGCGGTGACCGGATCGACGAACCGTTCGAGGACGGCACGGCTCGAGCGCATCCAGCGCTCGGTGATCGCGCGCAGCGCGGGATCGCGCAGGGCGGCGAGGTAGAGCTCGTAGGTGACGGCCCAGTCGTCGGAGTCGCCACCGGCGTCGTCGTGGACGAGCGCGGTGACGGCGTCGACCAGGTCCGACCGGGTGCGCACCTCGGCGAAGCGGACGTCGTACCGCTCGGCCATCCGCTCCGAGAGTCGCTGCCACGCCAGCGCGCGCAGGTCGTCGAGCGACGCGAAGTGGTAGGTCAACGAGCCGAGCGGCACGTCGGCCTCGGCGGCGACCAGCCGGTGGGTGGTGCCGGCGACGCCGTGCCGGGCCATGACGACCAGCGCGGCGTCGACGATGCGGTCCTTGCGCCCCGGGTCGAACCGCCGGGTGCGGCGGGTGGCCTCGGGTGACGCGGCCGCGGTCACCGCGGTACGTCCCGCACGACGCGGGCCGGGTTGCCCACGGCGACGACGCCCGCCGGCAGGTCCCTCGGCACGACCGCGCCCGCGCCGACGACGGTGTCGGCACCGATGGTGACGCCGGGCAGCACGATCACACCGCCCCCGAGCCAGACGTTGTCCTCGATGGTGATCGGCTCGGCGCCCTCCCACTTGTCGCGGCGCGGGCCGGCGGCGATCGGGTGGGTCGCGGTCAGCAGTTGCACGTTCGGCCCCAGCTGCACGTCGTCGCCGATGCTCACCCGGGCGACGTCGAGGCTGACCAGGCCCCAGTTGGCGAACGAGCGCGCGCCGACCGTGGTCTGGAAGCCGTAGTCGCAGTGGAACGGCGGCCGGATCTCGCTGCCCTCACCGAACGCGCCCAGCAGCTCCCGCAGCAGCGCGTCACGCGCCTCCCGGTCGGCGGGGTCCATGGTGTTGAAGCGGGTGGTGAGGGTCTGCGCCCGCCGCGACGCCACGCCGATGGCGGGGTCCTCGCCCGGCAGGTAGGCCTCACCCGCGAGCATCCGCTCGTACATGCCGCGTCCGTCCGGAGTGCTCATGTGTACGAGCGTACGCATCGGGGCCTTTGCGTACAAGCGTACGCATCGCGCTGGAGTCCACTCCAGGGCGCAGGATGGTGGCATGCAGATCGGACTCCACGTCTCGGACTTCACCTGGCCGGGCGGCGCCGCCACGCTCGCGGACGACCTCACCCGCATCGCCACCACCGCCGAGGACGCGGGCTTCGCCCGGCTCTCGGTCATGGACCACCTCTGGCAGATCTCGATGATCGGTCCGGAGAGCGACCCGATGCTGGAGGCCTACACGGCCCTCGGCTTCCTCGCCGCGAAGACCAGCCACATCGAGTTGCTGGCCTGGGTCACGGCCGTCGTCTACCGCGAGCCGGGGCTGCTGGCCAAGGCCGTCACGACCCTCGACGTGCTCTCCGGCGGCCGGGCGTGGCTCGGCATCGGCGCCGCGTGGAACGAGGACGAGTCCGTCGGGCTGGGCCTGCCCTTCCCCCCGACGGCCGAGCGGTTCGAGCGGCTCGAGGAGACGCTGCAGATCTGCCGGCAGATGTGGTCCGACAGCGAGGAGCCCTTCGAGGGCGAGCACTACCGCCTCGGTCGCACCCTGAACTCGCCGCAGTCGCTACGCCGACCGCACCCGCCGATCCTCGTCGGGGGCAGTGGCGAGAAGAAGACGCTGCGGTTGGTGGCGCAGTACGCCGACGCCTGCAACCTGTTCGCGAGCCCCGACCTCGCCCACAAGCTCGACGTGCTGCGGCGGCACTGCGACGACGTCGGTCGCGACTACGACGAGATCGAGAAGACCGTCATGGGGCCCATGGACATCGGAGCCGACGGCGAGAACGTCGACGCCTTCGTCGAGACGCTGCGCGGCTACGCCGAGCTCGGCGTGCAGGAGTTCCACGGGGCGCCCGCGGACTACTGGACGCTGCGCCCGCTCGAGATCGTCGGCGAACAGGTGATCCCGGTCGTGGCCGAGTTCTGACCCGATCCGGACGACGACGCAGGTAGGGTCCGGACGTCGGCCGCCGCCGGGGCGGCACCGTCGAAGGAGATCCGCGTGCGTCTGCGCGTCCTGCCCCTGCTCGTCACCGGCGTCGCGGCCGTCGCCGCCCTGGGTGTCGTCCCTGCCGCGGCCGCCCCGGCGAGGGCGATCCCCTCCGACAGCGCGTACGGCACCTACTTCCCGAACGCACCGCAGCGGGTGCTCGACACCCGCACCGGGGGCAACTCGGCTCTCGGTCAGGGTCGGAGCGTCGTGGTCAAGGCGGTGTCGACGAACGGCGTCGTCCCGAACGCCGTGGTCGTCAACCTCACGGCGGTCGCGCCGACCACCACCGGCTACCTCACCGCGTACCCGGCCGGCCAGCCGCTGCCCCGCACCTCGAGCATCAACTTCACCGGTGGTCGGACGACCGCGAACCTGGTCACCGTGCCGGTCGCCGGCAACGGGACGTACGTGGTCTACAACGGGCTGGGCACCACCGACGTCATCGTCGACCAGCTCGGCGTGTACACCGGCGCGACCACCACCCCGGCCGGACGCGGCGGCGGTTTCCACCCCCTCGACGAGCCCCAGCGCGTCCTCGACACCCGGTCCGACGGCGGGGGGCAACTGGGCGGCGGGTTCTACCTCACGGTGCCGGTCCAGGTCGCGGGCACGGACTCCAGCACCCAGGTCGCCGCGTTGGCCGTCAACATCACCGTGACGAACACCCGCAGCGCGGGCTACGTCACCGCGTGGGACGGCGCCACGAACCAGCCCCCCAGGGTCTCGACGCTGAACTACGTCGCCGGCCAGACGGTGGCCAACGCCGCCATCGTGCCGACCTCGCAGTGCGGGCCGCCCACCTGCACGACACCCGCGGCCCAGATCGGCATCGTCAACGGGGGCGGCGGCGCGATCGACCTCGTCGTCGACGTCGTCGGGTACTTCGACGACGGGTCGGTCGACGCCCCGGTCCGGTTCCAGCCGCTGACCTCGCCCGTCCGCATCGTCGACAGCCGCACCCGGGTCGGCATGGCCCCGGTCGGCCCGGGCGCGACCTCGTCGTTCACGGCGCCGGAGATGGTGAACGGCCAGCTGTTCGCCGACGACCTCACCGTCGGTCTCGACGCCAACGTGACCCTGGTCCGGCCGACCGCCCCGACCTACCTCACGCTCTGGCCGAAATTCGACGAACCGATCGCCCGGCCGCGCACCAGCACCGTCAACTCCCCGACCGGAGGCGTGGTCTCCAACCACGTCATCCAGGAACTCGGGTCGTTCACGCCCACTCCGAGCCAGCCGTCGGTCACGACCAAGCCGGTCAACATCTTCAACTACAACGGCACGTCCAACGTGGTGGTCGACGTCAGCGGACGCTTCCGCTACATCGCGACCGACGCCGGCAAGGCCGGTCGCACGAGCGCGCAGCTGACCGCCCTGCCGGCCACCCGGGCCCACGCCGCCCGCTGAGCACCGCCGCCGGGCCGCGGGGGATCATGACGCCATGACCTCCGCGGCCGGCCGGACGGCGTTGATCGTCGTCGACGTCCAGAACGACTTCTGCGAGGGCGGGTCCCTCGGCGTGACCGGGGGTGCCCGGGTCGCGGCGGAGGTCACCGAGCACCTGGCGGCCGAACGCGACCGCTACGACCTCGTGGTGGCGAGCCGGGACTGGCACCGACCGCGCAGCGACAACGGCGGGCACTTCGCGTTGCCGCCCGACCACCCGGACTTCCGCGAGAGCTGGCCCGCCCACTGCGTCGCCGACACGGTCGGCGCCCAGTTCCACGACGCTCTCCAGGTTCCGGGCGAGTGGCACGCGATCCGCAAGGGGTGGGGACTGCCCGCGTACTCCGCGTTCCAGGGTGTCGACGAACGCGGGCACGATCTGGCGGGACTGTTGCGGGAAGCAACGATCGACCGGGTGGTGGTGTGTGGCATCGCCACCGACTACTGCGTCGACGCCACCGCCCGTGACGCCGTGCGCCTCGGCTTCCCGGTCGACCTGTTCGTCGATCTCACGGCGGCGGTCGACGCCACCGGCAAGGACGCCGTCGTCGACGCGTTGGCCGAGGTGGGCGTCCGGCCGGTCTGACCCGGGTCAGGGCCGTCCGACGGCGTAGTGGCCGGCGATCTGGGCGGGGGTCAGCGCGAGCAGGTACGCCGACGCGTACGCGAGCGATCCTCCGAACCAGGCGCTCGCGGGCAGCATCGGCCACGCGCCGCCGAGCGACCCGCCGCCGATGCGCAGCCAACCCTGGTAGTTCTCGCCCGCCGTCACCGAGGTGTCGGAGTCGACCAGGGCGCCGTCGACGTACAGGCGCATGCCGGCCGGGCTGAGGACGGCGTCGACGAGGTGCCACACACCGTCGTTGTAGCGCTTGGTGCCGGAGTCGACCGTGCTGTTGGCGCCGTTGTAGACGCCGAACACGAGCCCGCCCGCGTTGGTCATGTACACGTGCCGGTCGTACTGCGACGCGGTGCCGCTCTGTGAGGTGTCGAGCCCGATGATCTTGCCGCCGCGGCCGTAGTTCGCGGCCGTGCGGAACCAGATCTCCCAGGTGAAGGTGTTCGGGCCCTGGATCTTCGCCCCGGCCGGTGTGACGACCTGGCCGCTGGTGCCGTTCAGCGTGACCGACCGGCCGCCGCAGGGGCCGCCGGTCGCGCCCCGGGCGGACACACCCGCGTAGGTCCCGGTCAGGTTGTTCGGGCCGATGTCGTTCGCCGTGGTGCCGCTCGCCTCGTCGAGCGGGTAGGTCAGCGCCGTGCCGTCGCCCCGGGCGGCGGACGCGCAGCTGAAGTACGGGGCCGCGCTCCAGGTGTTGGTCGGCGACGTCGTGGTGCCCGTGAAGCGCGCGGTCGCGGCGTCGGCCCCGGACGCGAACGTGCCGGCGAGTCCCAGCACGGCGAGCAGTGCCACGCCCGAGTGGGTGAGGCGCCGGGGCCAGGCCCGCTGCCCGTCATCGGTGCCACCGTCGGGTGCGTCCGGACGGGCGTGGTCGTCGGTCGGGTCGCCGCTCGTGTCGTCCGCGACGTCGTCGGGGGCGGCTTCCTCGTCGTCCACGCGGAACCAGCACGCGGCGACGAGCAGAGCGAGCAGGGCGAGGGCGGTGAGCACGAGCGGCGCGGTGCGGCCCTCGTGGGCCCAGATGACCGGACGCGCCACGAACGGGACCCGCAGCGACGCGACCCCGCGCACGGCGGAGCGCTCGACCGGGGTGGAGTCGCGCTCGGGGTTGGCGTCGCCCTTGGTGACGAGACGGCCGTCGGCGGCGACGTCGACCCAGCGGTGCATCCGCAGGTGTCCGGGCTGGTCCGGGTCGTCGTAGAGCAGGGTCTGGCCGAGCGTGAGCTGGTTCGAGGGCACCGACCGGGAGAACACGACATCACCGGGTACCAGTCGCGGCAGCATCGACCCGGTCATGACCACGGTCGGGTGCAGTCCCGCCGCGGCCGGCGCGACCGCCCAGACCAGCAGGCTGACGAGGACCCCCAGCACCGTGCGCGCGGCCGCGGTCAGGACGAGAGAGACCCACCCGGACCGGCGACGTGCGCTGGTGTCCATGGTGGGTCTCTCCTGGGTGGGGCGTGACCGCCCGCTCCCCTCGAGGGGGCGGTCGGTCCGTGGGGGGTGTGGTGGTGCGGTGCTGCGGTGCGGTGCTGCGGTCTCACCGCGGGGGTGTGGTCGGGCCGGGTGGTCCGTGTGGTGAGGCGGGGCCGGGACGACACCCCCCAGCGCGCCCCGGCCCCGGGTCAGGGGTCGGGCTGCGTCCGCCTCGTGCGGCGCTGCCGCGGTCAGCTGTTCTGGGCCTCCCAGGTGAAACCGATCTGCGCCGTGCCGCCCTGCATGACGTCGACCGCGGCCTGGGTCGACGGGCTGTTCAGCGTGTAGTCGATCTTGTAGGTCTTGACCACCGGGGACTGGGTCGAGGCGCCGGCCGGGGCCCAGGTGCCGAAGCCGCTGCCGAAGTCGACCGCGCTGCCCGCGAAGTTCGTCGCCGACGCGGTGGTGGTGACGCCGCTGTCGGCCTGGAAACCGGTGCACAGGCCCGCGGTGGTGCCGGCCGGGACGGTGCCCTGCGTGACGGTGAGCTGCAGGTTGTCGCCGAGGGTCTTGGTCTGCGAGAAGGACCCGGCCGTCGTGTACATCTTCACGGTCGAGGCGAGCGAGCCGGTCGAGCTGACCACGATGCACTTGCTGCCGGTCGAACCGGGCTTGAGGTTGGTCACCGTGAACAGGGCCGAGCCGTTGTCGTTGTCGCCGAGGGCGACGGTGCCGGCGGTCCAGTTGTTCGTGGGCGTCGTCGTGGTCGCGGAGAACGCCGAGTACGAGGCCTGCCAGACCAGCGCGGCGCTGGCGACCAGGCCGCCAGCGACGACGCCGACGCCGGCGATGCGGGCGGCCTTGCGGGAGGGACGACGGGCGGCGGTGCGGGACATGACTGCTCCTGAGGGAGGGAGAGGGAGGGTGTGGGTGTCGTTCGTGTGAGCCCGGGGTGTTGCTCTGCTCCTTGCTCGAGATAGAGATTAACCAGGACTTCACTCCACACGCAAGTCGTCCACGAAGAAACTTTCGAGGGCGCAACCACACGCACCACCGCGACGACCTCGTGACCCTGGGATTCCCGGGCGATCTCGAGGTGGAGATCCCTCCTCACGACGAAATCCGAAGCCGCCGGCCGACGTCTTTTGATCCGTCCGGCTCCACGAATCCCGAGATGTTCCCGCCGCAGGGATCGCGCAGATCCGCAGCCGGCCGGCCCGGATCGGCCGGGGCGCACCATGGACGGGTGCCCGGAACGCCCACCGTCCCGCCCGCCGTCCTGCTCCCCGGTGCCCCGGCGGCCGCCGTCGAGGACCCGGCCGCCGCGTTCGACGCGCTCGTCGACCTCATCGACACGGGGGGCGTCGTCGTGCTCTCCGGGGCGGGACTCTCGACCGAGTCCGGGATCCCCGACTACCGCGGGCCGTCCGGGGCCGCGCAACGCCGCCACGCACCCATGACCTTCCAGACCTTCACCGGTGACCCCCTCGCCCGGCACCGGTACTGGGCCCGCAGCCACCTGGGGTGGCGGCAGATCGCCCACGCCCGGCCGAACGACGGCCACCGCGCGGTCGCCGCCCTGCAGCGGGCCGGCCGGCTCGGCGGCGTGGTCACCCAGAACGTCGACGGCCTGCACCAGGGGGCGGGGGCGGACGCCGTGGTGGAACTGCACGGCGGGTTGGACCGGGTGGTCTGTCTGGCGTGCGGTGACGTCGTCGCCCGCTCCGAGATCGACGCTCGGCTGCGCGCCGCGAACGCCGACTTCGCGGCCGAGGTGCTGGCCGTCAACCCCGACGGCGACGTCGACCTCGCCGACGCCGACCTCGACCGGTTCGTCATGGTCGGGTGCGAGGTGTGCCGGACCGGCCCGCTCAAGCCCGACGTCGTGTTCTTCGGCGAGACCGTCCCGCGCGACCGGGTCGACCGCTGTTTCGCCCTCGTCGACGACGCCCGCGCCTTGCTGGTGCTGGGCTCGTCGCTCACCGTGATGTCGGGTTACCGGTTCGTCCTGCACGCCGCCAAGCGCGGCATCCCCGTGGCGGTGGTCAACCAGGGCGCCACCCGCGCCGACTCCCGCGCGACCGTCCGCCTCGACGCTCCCCTCGGCCCCACCCTCACCGCGCTCGCGGATGCCCTGACCTGAGCCGACCTGACCTGAGCCGACCTGACCTGAGCCGACCTGACCTGAGCCGACCTGACCTGAGCCGACCTGACCTGAGCCGACCTGACCTGAGCCGCGTCAGCGCTCCGTCACCCGGCCGGCGTCGACCTGCAAGCGGCGGGTGACCCGGACGGCGTCGAGCATCCGGCGGTCGTGGGTGACGAGCAGGACGGTGCCGGGGAACTCCTCCAGCGCCTCCTCGAGCTGCTCGATGGCCGGCAGGTCCAGGTGGTTGGTGGGCTCGTCGAGCACGATCAGGTTGGTGCCGCGGCCCTGCAGCAGCGCGAGCGCCGCGCGGGTGCGTTCACCGGGCGACAGGCTCACGACCGGCCGGGCGACGTGGTCGGCGCGCAGGCCGAACTTGGCGAGCAGGGTGCGGACGTCGGCGTCGTTCCAGTCGGGGAGCATCCGGCTGACCGCGACCGGGAGGGTGTCGTCCGGGGCCAGCGCCGCGCGGGCCTGGTCGATCTCGCCCACGACGACGCCCGGGCCGAGGAACTGCACGCCGGCGTCGAGGCCGATCTCGCCGAGCAGCGCGCCCAGCAGGGTCGACTTGCCGCCGCCGTTCGGTCCGGTGATGACGACCCGGTCGGCCCAGTCGACCTGCAGGTCGACCGGCCCGAGCACGAACGAACCGCGCCGGACCGTTGCACCCTGCAACTGCGCGACCACCGCCCCGGCCCGCGGGGCGACCGCGAACTCCAGCCGGAGGTCCCACTCCTTGCGCGGCTCCTCCACCACCTCGAGCCGTTCGATCATCCGCTGGGTCTGCCGGGCCTTGGCCGCCTGCTTCTCGGTGTTCTCCTGCCGGAACTTGCGGCTGATCTTGTCGGGGTCGTTGCCGGCCTTGCGGCGGGCGTTGCGGACGCCGTGCTCGAGCCAGTTGCGCTGCATCCGCGCCCGGTCGGTGAGGTCGGACCGGCGGTCGGCGTACTGCTCGTAGGCCTCGCGGGCGTGCCGCCGGGCGATCTCCCGCTCGTCGAGGTAGGCCTGGTACCCGCCGTCGTAGTACGCGATCTGCTGCTGGGCGAGATCCAGTTCGACGACGCTGGTGACCGTCCGGGCGAGGAACTCCCGGTCGTGGCTGACCAGGACCACCCCGGCCCGCCTCGAGCCCACGAACTGCTCCAGCAGGTCCAGGCCCGCGAGGTCGAGGTCGTTGGTCGGTTCGTCGAGGGCGAAGACGTCGAAGCGGGCGAGCACCAGGGAGGCGAGCCCGGCCCGCGCCGCCTGGCCGCCCGACAGCGAGGTCATGAGGGCGTCCGCCCCGGTGTCGAGCCCGACGTCGTGCAGCACGGCGCCGACCCGTTCGTCGAGGTCGGCACCGCCGAGCGCGAGCCACCGGTCGAGGGCCACGGCGTAGAGGTCGTCGGCGCCGGCGTCGCCCGCGGTGAGCGCCGCCGTGGCCGCTTCGAGGTCGGCCGTCGCCCCGGTCACCCCGGTGCGTCGGCCGAGGAAGTCCGCGACCGACTCCCCCGGACGCCGTTCCGGTTCCTGGGCGAGGTAGCCGACCGTCGCGGTCGACGGCGCGCGGACGACGCTGCCCTGTTCCGGCGTCCCGATCCCCGCGAGCAGGCGCAGCAGCGTCGACTTGCCGGCGCCGTTCGCGCCGACCACCCCGACGACGTCGCCCGGCGCGACCACCAGGTCCAGGCCGGAGAACAGCGCACGGGCGCCGTGCCCGGCCGCGAGATCGCGGGCGACGACGGTGGCACCGGCAGCGGACACGAGGGGCGACGCTACCGCCGCGCCGCCGGCGCGTCAGCCGCGTTTGAGCGCCGGGGACCGTGGGCATGACAGCGCGCACGAACCCCCCCGCCGGACCTCTTCACAGCAGGCTCCAGGGCAACGCTCCGCCCGCCCACGGACTCGTTGGTGAAGGTCCCCGGTACATCCGCCGAGCAGACTGGAGCCGTCGATGACCGCGACGTTCGAACGCAGCTACTTCGTGCAGCACGGCACCGAGGACGACAGCGCCAAGGCCCGGCAGGCCAAGGAGGCCGAGCGCGACCACCGCGAGCGGCTCGCCGCGGTGCGCGTCGTCGCCGGCCTCTGCACCGACGCCACCGAGGCGCGGGAGTTCTACGCGATGCTCGGGCTCACCGAGGCCGACATCCGCGAGGCGCGCCACCAGGTCGCCGCCGTCCCGCAGGTCGCCACCGTCCCGCAGGTGGCCACCGTCCCGCAGGTGGCCACGGGGGCGCCGGCGCGACGACGTGGCGCCAAGGTCAACGCTGCCTGACCGGGCAGCTTTCCAGCGGGCCGCGGGCGCCTCGCCGCAGGTACGATCCGCGCCGTGACGGCCCTCCTGCGACGCCGGACCCTCGGCGCGGTCGCGTCCTTGGTGGTCCTCGCCCTGACCCTCACCGGCTGCTCGGCGACCATCGACGGCAGCGGCAAGTCCGCGCTGCCGCCCGTCGCGCCGGACGCCAAGCTCGAGATCGTCGGCGACTCCGGTTCCGATTTCGACCGACTGTCCGCGAACGCGCTCTCCGACGTGTTCGCGTTCTGGGAGAAGACGTACCCGGAGCTCTCGGGTGGCGATCCGCTGCCGGAGCTCAAGGGTGGCATCTACTCCGTCGACCCCGACGACATCACCTCGACCGACGAGGACAACGCCTGCATCGACCGGTCGCCCGACGCGATCAAGGACAACGCCTTCTACTGCACCATCGACGACTCCGTGGCCTACAGCCGCACCGGCTTCGTGCCCTCGCTCGCCACCGACTACGGCAACTTCTTCGTCGGCATGCTGTTCGGCCACGAGTTCGGCCACGCGGTCCAGCACCGGCTGGACATCGCCGATCCGCCCAAGCTGATCATCCTCGAGACCCAGGCCGACTGCTTCGCCGGCGCGTTCGCGGGGTCGGTGCTCAAGCTGCAGGCGCCGCACTGGCGGGTGTCGCCCTCCCAGCTCAACAACATCCTCACCGGCTACATCCAGCTGCGCGACCCCGAGGGCGCCTCGCAGGAGGACGAAGGCTCGCACGGCAACGGGTTCGACCGGTTGTCGGCCGTGGCCGACGGCATCAACAACGGCGCGAAGTTCTGCGTGACGGACTGGGACAAGCGGCAGTTCACCGAGCGGCCGTACACCGACGAAGCCGACTACGACAACAACGGCAACCAGCCGCTGGACCAGGTCCTCAACCCCGGCGACCCGGCGACCGACAACACCGCGGGCGGTCTGCAGCCGGACCTCAACGGCTTCTGGGAGGAGGCCGCGAAGTCGATCGGCAAGACGTTCAGCCCGGTCGAGTTCAAGGTCGTCGACTCCGTGCCGTGCGGCAAGTCCGACAGCGAGAGCGAGTTCGGGTACTGCCCGAACGACAACACCGTCTACATCACGCAGGACGTCGCGGAGAAGGCCTACGGCGCCGGCGACTTCGCGCTCGGCACGCTCATCTCCTACGGCTGGGGGATGGCGGTGCGCCACCAGCTGTTCGGTCGCGACCTCGACAACCAGGACGCCCTGCTCGCCGCGGCCTGCTACACCGGCGCCTACGCCAAGAACATCAACGTCGACTTCAAGCAGGCGCCGCGCGGGTTCGCGCTCTCCCCGCCCGACATGGACGAGGCGACGGTCTCGACGCTGTCGATGGTCGGCTCGGTGTTGACCTTCGGCCCGCGGGACACCACCGGCCTGCAGCGGATCTCGTCGTTCAACACCGGCTACTTCAAGGGTCTCGCCGGCTGCTGAGCGGCTCCTGGCGGGGGGTCTCGGACCACCCGCGCCGCCCACGTGGCGGCGCTACCCTCCCCTCGTGATCGACCACTGGCTCGAGGCGGTTCCGCCGGTCGCGCTGTACCTCGTCGTCCTGCTCGTGGTCGGCGTCGAGAGCCTGGGCATCCCGCTGCCCGGCGAGGTCGTGCTCATCTCCGCGGCGCTGTTCGCCTCGCAAGGGCACGCGACCGTGTGGTGGGTCGGTGCCGCGGGCATCGCCGGCGCGATCATCGGCGACTCGATCGGCTTCCTGATCGG
This sequence comes from Jatrophihabitans sp. YIM 134969, assembly GCF_054456675.1. Taxonomy (NCBI): domain Bacteria; kingdom Bacillati; phylum Actinomycetota; class Actinomycetes; order Jatrophihabitantales; family Jatrophihabitantaceae; genus Jatrophihabitans; species Jatrophihabitans sp. YIM 134969. Next base: position 35,067 of record NZ_JBTJEQ010000033.1, on the reverse strand, counting down.
CGCCCGTCACGGCGATCGGATGTTCGCGTTCCTCGGTCGACGCTTCCCCCGGCACGCGGGCCCGGCCCAACTGGCGTCGGCCCGGCGGACCTTCGAGCGGTGGGGGGTCTGGGCCGTCTTCGTCGGCCGGTTCGTGGCCCTACTGCGGATCTTCGCGGGGCCCCTCGCGGGTTCGTTGAACATGCACTACCGCAAGTTCCTGCTGGCCAACGCGAGCGGCGGCATCGTCTGGGCGGGCGGGGTGACCGCGCTGGTCTACACCCTGGGCATCGTCGCCAAGCCCTGGATCGACCGGTTCTCGTACGCGGCCCTCGGCGTCGCCGTGGTCGGCGGCATCGCGATGTTCTTCTACCTGCGCCACCGGGCCGAGAAGGCGCACGGCGACGCCGCGGCGACGACGACCGAGGACCCCGCGGGTGACGGCGAACCAGCCGTCGCGCCCCGCCCGGCCGACTGACCGCCACGGCCGCTCGACCGGCCGGCGGGGGACACCGGTCGGTCGAGCGGGAGCCTCCGGGTCAGTGGACCTAGAACGCCGCGGTGCCCTTCGGGGTGCCGAGGCCGGTCGGGCCGTCGTACCCCTTCGTGCCCTTGCAGAGGTAGTTGAGGCACAGGCCGTTGGAGCCCGAGGTCACGTCATACAGCGCGCTGGTGTGGCTGTAGGCGATCGAGGCCGGGACACCCGCGGTGTTGCCCGACAGGCCGTAGACGCCGCCGATGATCGGCGCGGCCACGCTCGTACCGCCGAAGACGTACCAGTTCTGGCCGCCGGTGCTGCCGTAGGAGCTGTAGACCGCGACACCCGTGTTCGGGTCGGCGACGGCCGCGACGTCGGCGACCGCGCGCTTCGCACACGCGGTGTCCTTCTGCCACGAGGGCTTGGCGATGTAGGCCGAGCAACCGCTGCCGGCGCCGCCGTTCACGTTCAACCGCGAGCCCCAGACCGTCTCGCTCTTGCGGGTGTCGTCACCGGCGAGGACGAGGTTGGTCCCGCCCACGGCCGTCACGGTCCGGAAGGCGGCGGGTGCCTCGACGCCGTACCCGCTGTCGCCGGAGCTCACGGTGATGGCGACGCCCGGGTGGTCGTAGTGAGCGGCCGACGACGCCTCGGTCGGGTCCTCGGTGCCGCCGTAGGAGTTGGACACCACCGCAGCGCCCTTGGCCACCGCGGTGTCGACGGCCGCGCCGAGATCGTCGAACGAGGTGGAGTTCGCGCCGACGTAGACGATGGCGCAGCCCGGGCAGATCGCCGAGACCATCTCGAGGTCGAGCATCTCCTCCTGACCCCAGCCGGTGTCGCCCGCCGGGAGCGCCGTGCCGCCGTTCTGGTTGTACTGCGTGAACCGCGCGGTGCCGAGACCGAACGTCTGGCGGTACTTCGCGAGGTCGGCCGCGGCGTTCGGGTTCGCGTACGCGTCGACCACGGCGACGGTCGTGGTGTTGTCGCCGGTGAGGCCGTAGGCCTTGCGCAACTGCGCCGGGGCGTAGCCGCTGGAGTACGTCGTGGTCGCCGCGGGCCGCAGGTGCAGGTCGGTGACGACCCGCGACTGGCACGCCGCGTGGCCGGCGGCGGCGAGCGCGCAGGTGGCGATGTCGTCGTGGGCGGCCGCCAGGATGCCGCCGAGCGGCGGGACCGACGGCGTCGCCGCGTCCGCGGACGTGGCGGTCCCGACCAGGGCGGTGCCGACGAGGCCTGCGGCCACGGCCGTGGTGGCGACGACCGCGAGCAGTCGTCGGGCCCGGGATGGGCGGACGGAGGGAGACGTCACGGGAGCTCCTGTCCCCGGCCGGGGCGGCCGGACGGCGGTGAGGTGATGGCCCACCCAACGGGCGAAACGCGCGAAAGGGACGCATCCTCCGGAACCTGACCGGACCCGAACCTCGTGCTGACCAGCGGGTCGGGGTGTGACCGGAAGCGTTTCGGGCGCGGGAAGCGTTGTGAGGCGCCCCGCATCCCACGCCGTGGGACGACGGGCCGGGCTTATGGTCAGGCGATCCCGCCCCGGACCGCCCCCGGCCGCGCCCGCTCCACCCGCGCGCCGGCGGCAGGGGGCCACCCGAACGAAGCGAGGATCGCCTCACATGACAGCCACGGTCGCCACCGACGTCGACGCCCCGATCCAGCACCCCCGGTTGCTCGCCTGGGTGAAGGAGGTCGCGGAGCTCACCGAGCCCGCGTCGATCGTGTGGTGTGACGGCTCGCCCGAGGAGTGGACCCGCGTCACCGACGACCTCGTGGCGGCCGGGACGTTCGTCCGGTTGGACGAGAGCCGCAAGCCCAACAGCTTCTGGTGCGCGTCGGACCCCGGGGACGTGGCGCGGGTCGAGGACCGCACGTTCATCTGCTCGCGCGACCAGCGCGACGCCGGTCCGACCAACAACTGGCTGGACCCGGACGACATGAAGGCCATCCTCACCGAGCGCTACCGCGGCTCGATGCGTGGTCGCACGATGTACGTGATCCCCTACTGCATGGGACCGCTCGACGCGGACGAACCGCTGCTGGGCGTGGAGATCAGCGACTCGGCGTACGTCGTCGCGTCGATGCACATCATGACCCGCATGGGCACGCGCGCCCTGGCGAAGTTCGGCGACGAGAACACCGGCTGGGCCGACTTCGTCCCGGGCCTGCACAGCGTCGGCGCCCCGTTGGAGCCCGGTCAGGCGGACGTGCCGTGGCCGAGCAACGAGACCAAGTACATCGTCCACTTCCCCGAGGAGCGGATGATCTGGAGCTACGGCTCGGGCTACGGCGGCAACGCCCTGCTGGGCAAGAAGTGTTACGCGCTGCGGATCGCCTCGGTGAAGGCCCGCGACGAGGGTTGGCTCGCCGAGCACATGCTCATCGCCAAGCTGACCTCGCCCGAGGGCGTCGTGAAGTTCATCGCGGCCGCGTTCCCCAGCGCCTGCGGCAAGACCAACCTGGCCATGCTCGAGCCGACCCTGCCGGGGTGGAAGGTCGAGACCATCGGCGACGACATCGCCTGGATCCGCGTGGGCGAGGACGGCCGGTTCCACGCCGTCAACCCCGAGAACGGGTTCTTCGGTGTTGCACCCGGCACCGATTTCCACACCAACCCCAACGCGATGCGGACGATCGCCAAGGGTTCGTCGCTGTTCACGAACGTCGCGCTCACCGACGACGGCGACATCTGGTGGGAGGGCATGGGCGAGCCGCCCGCGCACCTCACCGACTGGAAGGGCCAGGACTGGACGCCCGATTCCGACACCAAGGCGGCGCACCCGAACTCGCGCTACTGCACGCCGATCGAGCAGTGCGACACCCGCGCGCCGGAGTGGGACGACCCGGAGGGCGTGCCGCTCGACGCGATCTTCTTCGGCGGCCGCCGCCGCGACACCGTGCCGCTCGTGACCGAGGCCCGCGACTGGCAGCACGGTGTCTTCATGGGTGCCACGTTGAGCTCGGAGACCACGGCCGCGCAGACCGGCGCGGTCGGTGTGGTCCGCCGCGACCCCATGGCCATGCTGCCGTTCATCGGCTACAACGCCGGTGACTACTTCGCCCACTGGATCGAGATGGGCAAGCAGGCCGACGACGTCAAGCTGCCCAAGATCTTCTACGTCAACTGGTTCCGCCGCGACGCCGAGGGCAACTTCACCTGGCCGGGCTTCGGCGAGAACATCCGCGTCCTGAAGTGGGCGCTGGAGCGCATCGAGGGCACGGCCGCGGCCGTCGACACCCCGATCGGTCGGGTCCCCACCCCGGACTCTCTCGACGTCGAGGGACTCGACATGGATCCCGAGCTGCTCTCGGCGTCACTCGACGTCGACGTCGACGAGTGGAAGTCCGAGCTCGCCGGCATCGAGGAGTGGTTCGACAAGATCGGCGACAGCCTGCCGTCGTCACTGCGTGACGAGCTCGAGGCCCTGCGCCAGCGCCTGGGGTGACGCCGTTGGTCAGGCCGGGATCTTGAAGCGGCGCATGCGGGAGTAGAGGGTGCCGCGGGAGATGCCGAGGCGGCGGGCGGCCTGGAGCTTGTTGCCGCCGGACTCCCGCAGGGCGACCACGATCGTCTCGTACTCCGAGCGCTCCAACGGCGAGAGCGCGCGCTGCCACGGCACCTGCTGGTAGCGGGTCGGCAGGTCCGCGACCGTGAGCTCGCCGCGGGTGCGGACCAGCGCCAGGTGGTCGACGACCTTGCGCAGCTCGTGCAGGTTGCCGGGCCACGGTGACTGCGCGAGGTGTTCCACCAGCGCCGCGCCCGGGCGGGGGCCCTCGGGGCCGGTGAGGTCGGCGAGCATCGCCGTCACCAGCCGCGGGATGCGGCCGCGGTCCTCGCGCAGCGGCCGCAGTGTCACGTGCTCGTCGAACAGCGACGCGAGCGCGCTGTGGTCGGGGCCGAGATCGGCGAGCGGCGCGCAGGTGGCGACCAGCCGGCCGGTGCCGCGGTGGGTGATCACCGTGGAGCGCAACCGGGTGACGGCGGTCGAGCGCAGCAGGTGGACGTCCTCGACCAGGACCTCCTGCCCGGCGCCGAGGGCGGTGCGGATCTCGCCGGACCAGGCGAGCTCACCGACCTTGGGCTCGTCGGCGGCGTGGAAGACCACGGCGTCGCGGCCGGCGCGGGAGGCCGCCTCGGCGCTGCGGCCGGTGCCCGCCTCCCCGCAGATGAGCACCGACACGTTCGTGCGGCGTGGCAACCGCCGGACCCCGCCCGACGCCCCGGACCCGACGCCTGCGGTGACGCGCGCGGGTACCGGCCGGATCCGCAGGACGGCCGAACCGGGCGCGACCGGTGAGCACTCGACCCGCGCGCTGGACCCGGAGGCGAGGCGGACCGTGGTCCCGCCGCGGGTCCCGCTCGCGACCAGCGCCTTGAGCACGGCGATGTCGTCGCGCGAGAGCCCGGAGGTGGCGGCCTGGTTGGCGAGCATCATGTCGTCGCCGATCGCGACGACCGGGTGCCGCGCGCCGGCGGTGGCGGACTCGTAGGCGCGCAGCAGCATCTGGTGCGCCGCCCGCGAGGTGTCGAGCAGGCGCCGCTCGATCTCGTGGCGGGCGCGGGACAGGAACGGTCCGAGCAGGGAGGTGGCGTCGGCGACCGGCCCGGTGATGTCGAGGACGCCCTCGAGCCGTCCCGAGGTCGGGTCGAACAGCGGCTCGCCGTAGCAACAGAACTGCTTGAGGTCGTCGAGGTAGTGCTCGTCGCCGACGACCGACAGCCCGCGCCGCAGCTCGAAGACCGTGGCGACCGAGTTGGTCCCGGTGTTCTCCTCGTCCCACACGGTGCCGGTGACCAGCCCGACCTCGGCGAGGCGGTCGATGAGCGGGTGGGCACCGACCCGGTGGTCGACCACGCGCGACTGCCGGTCGGCGAGGATCAGCGCGAAGCGGGTGTCGGCGAGGTCGGCCGCGAGCTGGTCGAGGACCGGCCGGGCCGCGACGAGCAGCCGGCTGTCGGGTTCGATCTCGAAGGCCCGGTCGGGATCGGGGTGGGTGTCGGGCCGCAGGCCCGCCATCTGCGCCCGGTGCCACGCCGCCGAGATCGCGGGCCGCAGGACGGTGCCGTCCGCGGTGGCCGCGGGTGCGGGCAGGGGGTCACGGCCGTGTTCGTGCCCGTAGGGACACCGCGACCCGTCGGTCGCGTCGTGGGAACCGGGCATCGGCTGCGTTGCCTCCTGGTGGTGTGCGGGCCGCGTCGCCCGGACGTTCCACACGCAGTCTGACGCCCGCAGCGCCGCTGTTCAAGATTGCGGCGGGTGTCCAAGAACTGCACATGCGGCTCACACGGCGCGGGACAGGATGGGGTGAGGGTCGGGCGGGTGCGCCGCGACGGCCTCACCACGGGGATCCCCTCCCCACCGAGAGCAGAGAGGTCGTGCGTCGATGAAGACGAAGGCAGCGGTCGTGTACGAGGCCGGCAAGCCCATCGAGATCGAGGAACTGGAGCTCGACGGCCCGAAGGAGGGTGAGGTCCTCATCCGCTACACGCACGCGGGCCTGTGCCACTCCGACATCCACATCGCGCACGGCGACCTCGAGGCCCGGCTGCCGATGGTGCTCGGCCACGAGGGCGCGGGCATCATCGAGGAGGTCGGCCCCGGCGTCTCGCGCGTCAAGGCGGGCGACCACGTCGTCTGTTCGTTCATCCCCAACTGCGGGGTCTGTCGCTACTGCGCCACCGGCCGTCAGTCGATCTGCGACATGGGCGCGACCATCCTCGAGGGCTACCTGCCCGGCCCGCGCTTCCCGTTCACCGGCCCCAAGGGTGACTACGGCGCGATGTGCATGATCGGCACCTTCAGCCAGTACGCGACCATCCACCAGAACTCCGTGGTCAAGGTCGACGACGACCTGCCGCTGGACAAGGCCGTCCTCGTCGGCTGCGGCGTGCCGACCGGTTGGGGTTCGGCCGTCAACACCGCCGAGGTGCGCGCGGGCGAGACCGTGGTCGTGTTCGGCGTCGGCGGCATCGGGATCAACGCGGTGCAGGGCGCGCGGTACGCCGGCGCCAAGAACGTCATCGCCGTCGACCCGTTGGAGAACAAGCGCGAGAAGGCGATGGAGCTCGGCGCCACCCACGCGTTCGCCACCGCCGAGGAGGCGCAGGCGGCCATCAACGACATGACCCGCGGCCAGATGGCGGACTCCGCCATCCTCACCGTCGGGCTCATGGAGGCCGAGGTCGTCGAGGCGGGCTTCAACGCCGTCGGCAAGGGCGGCAAGGTCGTCGTCACCGGCCTCAACAAGATCGAGCTGCCGACCATCCAGCTCTCGGGCTCGGTGCTCACCCTGTTCCGCAAGCAGATCCGCGGTTCGCTGTTCGGTGACTGCAACCCCACCACCGACATCCCCAAGATCCTCGGGCTGTACCAGAGCGGTGACCTCAAGCTGGACGAGATCATCACCCGCACGTACACGCTCGAAGAGGTCAACGAGGGCTACGAGGACCTGCTCAACGGCAAGAACGTCCGCGGCGTCCTGGTGCACGAGCACTGAGTGACGCAGTCCCTGACCGCGGTCGGCGTGGGTGACGCTGTCTCCCCCGCGCCGGCCGCGCCATCCGTCTCGGCCGTGATCGGCCGCGAGCGGGAGGTCGAACTCCTGCTCGCGGCCCTCGACGCCGGCGCCCACGTCGTGCTCGAAGGCCCGCCCGGCACGGGCAAGTCGACGCTGCTGCGGGTCGTGGCGCGGGCCGAGTCGATCGGCTTCCGCTTCGTCGAGGGCAACGCCGAGCTGACCCCGACGCGCCTGGTCGGTCACTTCGACCCGGCGCGCGTGCTGTCCGACGGTTACACGCCGGACGTCTTCGTCGACGGTCCGCTCGTCGATGCACTGCGCAACGGTTCGTTGTTGTACGTCGAAGAGCTCAACCGCGTGCCGGAAGAGACGCTCAACGTGCTGCTCACCGTCATGAGCGAGGGCGAGCTGCACGTGCCCCGGCTGGGGGTCGTGCCGGCCGCGGCGGGCTTCCGGCTCATCGCGGCCATGAACCCGTTCGACGCCGTCGGCACCGCCCGGATCTCCTCGGCCGTCTACGACCGCACCTGCCGCATCGTCATGGGCTACCAGTCGGCGGCCGTCGAAGCCGCGATCGTCGCGGCCCAGATGACGGGCGGTGAGCCCGAGGGCGTACCGGCCGACTGGCTGGCGAAGGTCGTCGAGGTCGTGCGGTCGAGCCGCACCCACGCCGACGTCGCGGTCGGGTCGTCGGTACGCGGCGCCATCGACCTGGCCGGGGTCGCGGTGGCGCTGGCGCGGCGTCGGGGGCTGGACGTCACCGACTGGCACGTGGGCCTGGACGCCGCCCTGGTCGCGCTGACCGGCCGCATCCGGCTGCACGACAGCGCGGGGCACACGGCCGAGGACGTCGTCCGCGCGCTGTGGATCGCGGTGTTCGGCGCGGAACCCTCGGCGGACACGAGCGATCCCGACGGGAGTGGTGACCCGGGGGAAGCCTGAGCCCGCCCCCTGGACCCAGTGATCCGGGAAACAGGGCGGGCCCGCCACCACCTCCGTCGAGCGGCGCCCAGCGCCGCACCACGCCGCGGCCGAGCACCACCGGCCGTCACCAGCTCGAGAAGCGGCCGCACTTCACCGAGATCTCCCCCGAGGTCGGCGAACTCGACGAGGACGCGCTCGACGCCGCGCTCGCGCAGGACCCGGACGCCGTCCTCGGTCTGCTCGTCGACATGGCCTCGGCCACCGACGAACGCCTGCGGCTGCTGGCGCTGCGGGCGGCGACCCGCGTGGTCATCGACCGGGCCCGGCGGGGGCTGCCCCGCAAGGCCGGGGTCGGGAAGCTGCGGACGGTGCCGGCCGACCGCGGCGGTGACCTCGACGTCGACGCCTCGATCGAGGCCGTCACCGAGGCGCGGGCACGGCGCACCCCGCCGAACGTCGCCGACCTGTCGGCGCGGGCCTGGGCCCGCCCGGAGCTCGCGCTGTGCCTGGTCGTCGACGCGTCGGGGTCGATGCACGGCGAACGCCTCGCCGCGGCCGTCGTGACCGCCGCGGCCTGCGCGTTGAGAGCGCCGGGCGACCTCGCCGTCCTGGCCTTCTCCCGCACCGCCGACGTCATCCGCCCGATGACGGCCCAGCAGCCGGCCTCGCGCACGGTGCAACGGTTGCTCCGGCTCAAGGGGCACGGCGTGACCTCGGTCGACGCCGCGTTGCGGGCGGCGTCGGCCCAACTCGAGCAGACCCGCGCCGCGCGCAAGGTGGTGCTGCTGCTCTCGGACTGCCGGGTCACCGACGACCGCGACCCGGTCGCCGCCGCCCGCCGCCTCGACGAACTCATCGTCATCGCCCCGGCCGAGGACTGCGACGAGGCCGCCGCCTTCGCCCGGGAGGCGGGCGCGAGGCACTTCCCGCTCACCGGCCCGGCCGCCGCCGCCGACGTCGTCCGCGCCGCCCTCGGCTGACCCGCGTCCGGGCCTCGACGATTCCGACGCCCCGCCCCCGCTCACAAAAGTGCAGGGTCTGGTCGCCAGGCCACCGTCACCAGCGACCGAACACTGCACTTTTGTGGGTCCGGCCCCCGCGGTCGGGAGCGGCGCAGAGCGGGCGTGGCGGGGTGGGGCGGCGGGCGTCAGCGGGTGCCGCGGAGCAGGACCGTGCCGTCGTCGGTGCGGACCTCGACCGAGGCGATCTGGTCGACCGGCCACTTGCTGGTGCCGACCGGCTCGGCGGTGGTCGAGGGGCCGTAGTTCCAACTGGTGACGGGCATCGTGGTGCCGGCGCGGTTGGTGGCGTACAGCTCGTAACCGTAGGTGGTGTCCGGGCCGGGGGCGCCGCCGTCGCCGGTGAACCGGCAGTCCAGGTCCACGCGGGTGCCCCAGGGCTCGGAGACCAACCGGACGTCGACGGCGAGCGGGTTCGGGACCACCGCCTGCAGCGGCAGGCTGAAGGCGACCGGCGAGGTCACCGTCGACGGCGGGGTGCCGGAGCCGCCCGGGGTGCCGGAACCCGGGGCGCCGTCGGACCCCGGCCAGAACGCGACCAGCGCGAGGACGACGGCCGCAGCGGCGACCAGGCCGCCGAGCGCGCCGTACCGGACCCGGCTGCGCCGGCGTCCGCGGGCGACCGCCGTCGACAGTCGCGGCAGCAGGTCGCCCGGCAGGTCGTCGGGGACGCCGTCGGGTGGGCCCTCGCCGACCACCTGGGAGAGCGGGACGTCCGCCAGCAGGCCCGGCAGGCCGGACAGTTCGGCGACCGCGGTCCGGCAGCGGGCGCAGGCGTCGAGGTGACGCTCGTAGCGGCGCCGGTCGGCGGGCGTCAGCGCGCCCAGCACGTACGCGGCGTCCCACTCGGACACCGCGGCGTGCTCCCAGGCGACGCCGAGGTCGTCCTCGCTCACGACACCACCCCCATCTCCTGCAGTGTGAGGCGCAGGGCCTTCAACGCGTAGTGGGACCGGGACTTGACGGTCCCTTCGGGCACGTCCAACGTGCGGGCGGCCTCGGCGGTCGACCGGCCCCGGTAGTACGTCTCGACCAGCACCGCCCGGTGCTCGGGTGAGAGCCGACCGAGCGCGTCGGCCACGAGCCAGGACTGGAGCAGGCCGTCCACGTGGTCGGCGTCCGCCCTCTCCGGGGGTTCGCCGGTGGACACCTCGCGGTTCCAGCGGGCACTGCGCCACTCGTCGACGACGAGGTTCCGCGCCACCCGCAGCAGCCACGCGCGGGTCGCCTCGGACCCGCGCTCCAGCACCTCGGGGTGCTTCCAGGCCCGCAACAGCGTCTCCTGGACGACGTCCTCGGCGCGCCCGCGGTCGGCGGTCATCCGCAGGACGTAGCCCCACAACGCCCGGGCGTGGGCGTCGTGCAGCGCGACCATGACCTGTTGGTCGGCGGACGGCTCGGCGCTCACGACCCCTCCAACGGGTGGACGTCACATCTGGTTCATCGGCGCGGTGGTTGAACCCGCGACCACCATGGTCCGTGGTGAGGGGGTACGCGCACCACCGCACGCGACCCCGCGTCGCTCTCCGAGAGGACCCCGATGACTCCCTCCGACCTCCGTGACCGCCCGGTCACCCGCCGCTGCGCGCTCGCGGGCCTCGGCGGCGTCGGCGCCGCCGCCGTCCTCGCCGCCTGCTCGTCCGGCGGCTCCGACAGTGGCTCCGACAGCGGTGGCGGTGGCACCACCGCCGCCACCAGCAGCGCCCCGGCCACGCCGGCCTCCTCGGCCCCGGGCTCGGCGTCGAGTGCGCCGACCTCCGCGGGCGGCAGCCCCGCGGGCGACGCGATCGCCTCGCTCTCGGACATCCCGGTCGGAGGCACCGCCTCGGCCCAGGTCAACGGCGAGACCGTGCTGCTGTCCCAGCCCACCGCGGGCCAGGTCGAGGCCTTCAGCCCCGTCTGCCCGCACCAGGGCGGCCAGGTCAAGCCCGACGGCGGCAAGTTCCGCTGCTCGCTGCACTTCTCCGAGTTCGACCTCGACGGCGGGGTGACCAAGGGCCCGGCCCAGTCGGGCCTGCAGTCGATCGCGGTGTCGGTCTCCGGCGACAGCGTCGTGGAGGGCTGACGTGCTCGCCATCGACGAGATCAACGGGCTGCCGGCCCACATCCTGCTCGTGCACGCCGTCGTCGTGCTGCTGCCACTCGCGGCGATCGCGTTGGCGCTGTCGGTGCTGTGGCCCGCGGCGCGGCGTCGGCTGGGGATCGTGACGCCGCTGCTCGCGCTCGTCGGCCTGGTCCTGGTGCCGATCACGACCAACGCCGGCGAGTGGCTCGAGGGCAAGCTCGGCGAGAGCCCGCTCATCGAGAAGCACGCGAACCTCGGCGACCAGTTGCTCCCGTTCGCCGTCGCGTTGTTCGTGATCGCGCTCGCGCACTGGGTGTGGTCGCTGCGGCTGCGCCGTCAGGCGGACGCCGCGCGCACCGAGACGGTGGGCTCCGGATCCGGCGGTGGGGTCGCCGTGGCCGAGCGCACGAGCACGGCGGCCGGCACGTCGACCGCCACCAAGGTCGGCAACGTCGTGTTCGCCGTGCTCGGCGTCGTCGCCGCGGCGCTGACCATCTGGATGGTCGTGCGGATAGGGGACTCCGGCGCCCAGGCCGTGTGGCAGGGCTCGGTCAGCTGACGCTCACGCGGTCGGCCCCACGTGGGTGTCGAGCCAGCTGTTGAGCGGACGCACGGCCCGCCAGCCGTCGACCACCCGGTCGAGCAGGCGCGGGTCGTGCATCCACTCGGCGGGCTCGTCGTGGCGTGACGCCGACAGCGCCTTGCGCCGCAGCAGCGACGCGCGGGGGTGGGTGTCGTCCCACGGCTTCGGGATGCGCTTGAGCTCGTCGCCGCGCACCGCGAAGCCCTTCTTCTGCAGCGTGTTGGTGACCCGCACGGCGAGCGGCCCGGTGCGGTCGTCGGCGAGCGCCGCCCGCAGCGCCCGGGCCCGGGCGGTACTGCACCACCAGTACCCGCCGGCGACGACGAGGCCCTCGGCGGACATCTGCACGTAGTACGCGGCCTCGCCGTCGCCCCCGACCACCGCTCCGGCGTGGGTCTTGTACGGCGTCTTGTCGTTGCTGAACCGGACGTCGCGGTAGGGGCGGAAGAACTTCGCGGTGCCGAACTCCGGCGCGAGGGCCGCGAGCAGGGCGGTCATCGGTGCGGCGACGGCCCGGTCGTAGACGTCCTTGTGATCGGTCCAGTAGGCCTTGGAGTTGTCGGCCTCGAGCCCCTCGAAGAAGTCCAGCGCCTCCTCCGGGAACCCCTCGAACGGCAGGTCGGTCGTCGCGCGCGCCACGCCCCCGACGCTACCCAGCCGTGCAGGGTCAGCGACCGGCGAGCTGCGGGTCGACCGCGAGCCGGCGGCCGACCTGCCGCCGCTGGGCGAGGGTCGCCAGCCACGACAGCAGGCCGTTCACCGCGATGTAGAGGACCGCGACGACCAGGTAGGCCTGGACCGGGACCTGGTAGAACTGCCCGATCGTCTGTGCATTGTGCAACAGTTCGGTGTAGCTGACGGCGTAGCCGAGCGTCGTGGCGATGAGGATGGCCACCACCTCGGTGATGAGGGCGGGCAGCAACCGGCGCAGCACCTGCGGCAGCACGACCAGCCGCATCATCGGCCAGTAGCGCAGCCCGATGCTCTGCGCCGCCTCGACCTGGCCACGGTCGAGTGACTGCACGCCGGCGCCGACCAGCGCGGCCGTGTACGCCACCGAACTGATCACAATCGGGATCGTCAGCTGCCAGAACACCGGCAGCGTCAGCCCGGCCCGGGGAAGGCCGAGCTGGAACACGTAGAGCAGCAGCAGCACCGGCAGCGACCGGAACAGCTCGACGTAGCCGCGCGCGAGCCAGCGGACCGCGCCGGTGCGCGACAGCCGGGCGAGGGCCACGCCGACACCCAGCGGCAGCGCGAACACCGTCGCCACCGCCGTCACCACCAGGGTGTCGCCCAACCCGGGCAGCAGGAACTTCGTCCAGATCTGCGAGACCCGGAACGGCAGCCACTTTCGCCCCTCGAGCTGGCCGTGCGCGGCGAACTCCAGCACCGCCACGACGACCAGAGCGGCGACCACGACGGCCACCACCACCGTCGCGACCCGGACACGGCGCCGCCCGCGGGGTCCGGGGGCGTCGAACAGCACGCGGTCGGTGGTGCTCACGCGCGGGCTCCGGCGACCGCGACCCGGCGCTCGAACCGGGCGGTCACCCACCCGACGCCGAGGGCGACCACGACGTAGAACACCGCCGCGACGAGGAACGTCACGAGCGCCTCGGAGTAGCGGATGGTGAGCGCCTGCGACTGGTAGGTCAGCTCGGCCACCCCGACCGCCGCGGACAGCGAGGTGTTGAGCACGACGGCGATGAGGACGCTGCCCAACGGTTGCACCATGCTGCGGTACGCCTGCGGCAGGATCACCAACCAGAGCGACTGCCGGAACCCCAGCCCGATCGCCCGCGCCGCCTCGGCCTGCCCGACGTCCACCCCGGCGATGCCCGACCGCACGAGTTCGCACACCGTGGCCGAGAAGGTCAGGCTGAAGCAGATGACGGCCGAGGTGAACAGGCCGGTGGTGATCCCGACCTCGGGCAGCCCGAACACCCACAGCACGAGCAGCACCAGCGCCGGCAGGTTGCGGAACACGCCCACCCACAGCGTGCCGACACCGCGGAGCAGCGGCACCGGCGAGATCCGCGCGATCGCGACCAGCGTGCCGAGCACGACGGCGCCGACGAATCCCAGCGCCGACAACTCGGCCGTGACGAGCAGGCCCCTCAGCAGGTCCGGGAGCAGGTCACCGAGCACGTCTACGAACCGTCGACCGAGCCGATCACGGGCGGCTTCGGTGCGTCGCCCGACACCACCTGTCCGATCGTGAGTGCGTACAGGCGCTTCCAGAGCCCGGCGTCCTCGATCGTCTTCAGCCAGTCGTCGACGAACGCCTTCATCTCCGGGTCCTGCTTCGGGGTGCCGATGCCGTAGGGCTCCTGGGTGAAGGGCGTGCCGACCACCTTGACGTCGTCGGCCTTCGTCGCGTCGCCGAGCAGGATCCCCTGGTCGAGCACGTACGCGTCGGCGCGTCCCTGCTGCACCGCCTGCACGCAGGAGTTGTCGTCGGCGAACAACTGGACCTTCGCCTGGGGCGCGTACTTCGCGATGTCGGCCGCCGCCGTGGAGTTGCTCTCGGTGACGACGGTCTTGCCGTTCAGGTCGTCCACGGAGGTGATGTCGGTGTTGTCCTTCTTCACCAGGATGGCGTCGCCGGACAGGTAGTACGGCCCGGCGAAGTCGACCTTCCGGGCCCGTTCCGGCGTGATCGTGTACGTGGCGAACACGGTGTCGACGGTGTTGTTCTGCAGCAGCGCCTCGCGGGTGGCCACCTGGGTGATCGTCAACGACGTCGAGGGTTTCCCGATGATGTACTTGGCCAGCATCATCGACAGGTCGGCGTCGAACCCCGTGAGCTTGCCGGTGACGGGGTCCTTGATCGAGAACACCGGGCCGGCGTCGGTGCCGCCCACCTTCATGACGCCCGCTTCCATGATCTTGGCCATGAGGGTGCCGGCCGGGACGGAGTCGGCCACGGGGGCGTCGGCGAGGACCTTGTCGAGGGAATCGGCAGATCCGTCGCTGTTCGTGGCGGATGCGCCACCGGCGGTGTCGAGTTGGGAACTGCTCGCGCACCCGGTGAGGGCGATGAGCGCGGTCAGTGCGAGGCCTGCGCCCGTGAGGCGCCTCCGGCCCGGACGTCCGGTCACGACGACTTCCCTTCGGCGGTGTGGGTCAGGACCTTCGACAGGAAGTCGCGGGCCCGGTCGGTGCGGGTGGCGGTGAAGAACTGCTCCGGCGGCGCCTGCTCGACGATCGAGCCCGCGTCCATGAACACGACCCGGTCCGCCGCCTGCCGGGCGAACCCCATCTCGTGGGTGACCACGAGCATGGTCATGCCGTCGCGGGCGAGGTCGACCATGACCGCGAGGACCTCGTTGATCATCTCGGGGTCCAGGGCCGACGTCGGTTCGTCGAACAGCATGAGCGTGGGGTTCATCGCGAGCGCCCGGGCGATGGCCACCCGTTGCTGCTGCCCGCCGGACAGTTGGGCCGGAGCCTTCTCGGCCTGGTCGGCGACCCCGACCCGACGCAGCAGGGTCATGGCGCGCTCGCGGGCGGCCGCGGGCGCCTCGCCGCGGACCTTGACCGGCCCGAGGGTCACGTTGTCGAGGACGCTCTTGTGGCCGAACAGGTTGAACGACTGGAACACCATGCCGACGTCCGACCGCAACCGGGCGAGCGCCGCCCCCTCCTGCGGGAGCGGCGCGCCGTTGACGGTGATGGTGCCGCTGTCGATCGTCTCCAGCCGGTTGATGCACCGGCACAGGGTCGACTTCCCGGACCCCGACGGCCCGACCACCACGACCACCTCGCCCCGCGCGACCTCGAGGTCGACGTGGTCGAGTGCGCGCAACGCGCCGAACGACTTCACGACCTGGTCGAGGACGACCACGGGGCCGGACGCGTCGGACATGCCCCCGAACTACCCCGTAACGGACACATCCAACCAAGATCGACCGGATCGTGACGTCACGGTCATCCCGCTCGAACCACCGCTCACGAACCCGGGAACCCGAGCTGCCGCCAGGCCTCGTACGTGGCGATCGCCGCCGAGTTGGACAGGTTGAGCGAGCGCCGCGCGGGTTGCATGGGGATCCGCAGCGTGGCGGTCACGTGCGGGTCGGCGAGCACGGCGGCGGGCAGCCCCGTGGCCTCGGTACCGAACAGCAGCGCGTCACCGTCGCGGTAGGCGACCTCGGCGTAGGACTGCGTGCCCCGCGCACTGAAGGCGAAGGCCCGTGCGCCGTCGAGGGCCGCCCAGAGGTCGTCGAGGCCCGGGTGGACCGTCACGGTCGCGAGGTCGTGGTAGTCCAGGCCGGCGCGGCGCAGCTTGGCGTCGTCGAGGGAGAAGCCGAGCGGCTCGACCAGGTGCAGGTGGGCGCCGGTGACGGCCGCGAGGCGGATCGCGTTGCCGGTGTTGGGCGGGATCTGGGGTTCGACGAACACGACGTGGAGCACCGCGTCACCGACCCCGCGGGCGCGGCGCGGACACCCGGCCGTCGGACACGGGAGGCGACTCTAGCCAGCACCGCCGGCCGGCCGGAACCGCGGTGGCGGGCCGGTGGCGCGCCCGTGGTGGGGGTCCCGCCCACCCCGTGCATGAGCGGACGGGATTCGGGGTAGATCGATTCGCGGTGCCGTGCTGCCCGCAACCCCGGGCGCGCGAGGTGGCTTTCGGGGGATCGGGGCGGACGGATGACGTGGTCGTGGACCTCGTCCATCCCGCCGAGCCCTGAAGCACCCTCGGTCGCTCGCCAGTTCATCGAGTCGTCGTTGAGCCGGGCCTATCGCGACGTCGCGGCCGTGGCGGACACCTGCGACGACCTCACGGTGATCGTCAGCGAACTGGTCACCAACTCGGTGCAGGCCGCCACCACCGACCTGCAGGTCGACCTCGAGATCGACGACGTCTGGGTGCGGCTCGCCGTCACCGACGCCGCGACCGGCATGCCGTCGGTCACCGGCCCGGCCGCCTCGACGCAGCCGTACGGCCGTGGGCTCGCCATCGTGGCGGCGCTCGCCAGCGACTGGGGAGTGGTGCCGCTCGCGGCCCCGCGCGACGGCAAGACGGTGTGGGCGCGCCTCGGCCTCGCCACCCCGCCCGACGCCTGACGCCTGCCGTTCGAGCCGGGAACGGGGTGCGCCGGCCCGGGTAACCTCGGGTCAGTGAGTGCCCCGGACGTCCTGATCGAGGAACGCTCGGCGTTGGAGGAAGCCGACCGCGCGCTCGAGCACATGAAGGTCGCGGCCGCCGCGGTCGCCGACTACGGCGTCGACGCCCTGGCTAGTGAGTCCCTCGGCCGCATCCGTGCCCAACGACTGGCCGCGCTGGCCGCCGACCCCGGGGTGCCTGCCTTCTTCGGGCGTATCGACACCGTTGCACAGGCCACCGATGTTCCGGCCACCGATGCCGCGGACGTCACCGTTGCACCCGCCACCGGTGACGACGGCGAGTCGTTCCACATCGGCCGCCGGCACATCCGCGACGAACTCGGCGATCCGCTCGTCATCGACTGGCGGGCGCCGATGTCGAGCGCGTTCTACCGGGCGAGCCCCACCGACCCGATGGGTGTGCACCGCCGCCGCCGGTTCGGGTTCCGCGACCGGGTGCTGACCTCGTTCGAGGACGAGGTGCTCGACGGTCCCGCTCCCGCCGTCGACGACGACGCGGTGTCGGAGTTGCTGCGTGCGGAGATCGAGCGCCCCCGCACCGGCCCGATGCGCGACATCGTCGCCACCATCAGCCCCGACCAGGACGACCTGGTGCGGGCCGACCTCGACACGTCGCTGTGCGTGCAGGGTGCGCCGGGCACCGGCAAGACGGCCGTCGGCCTGCACCGAGCGGCCTACCTGCTCTACACCTACCCCGAGCGGCTGCGGCGGTCCGGCGTGCTGGTGGTCGGGCCGAACGCCGCGTTCCTGGACTACATCGAGGCCGTGTTGCCGACGCTCGGGGAGTCCGGGGTCCGGCAGGCCACGGTCGACGACCTGGTCGGCGTCGTGGGCGAGCCACCCGTCGAACCTGCCGCCGTCGCCGTGCTCAAGGGCGACGCCCGGCTCGCCGCCGCCCTGCGCCGCGCGGTGCTCCGGCACGTCGCGAAACCCGTCGACGACGTCGTGATCACCGGCGGTCCGGTCGGCACCCGGCGGTTCCGCGTCCCGGTCGAGCGCCTGCGCCGGCTGGTCGACGACGCCCGCCGCGAGGTCGCCGCGGGATCGCTGCGGTGGTCGGTGGCCCGGTCGCGACTCGCGGCGCAGGTGGCCGAGGACGTGCGCCGCCAGCGGGAGGACGCGGGCGGGGCGCCGAGCGACCGCGAGACCGCCGCCCTCTCCCGTCGCCCCGGCGTGCGGGAGTTCCTCGACGCGGTCTGGCCCGCGATCGACCCGGCCGCGCTCCTCGCCCGCTTCTACGCCGACGACGACTTCCGCCGCCGGTGCGCCCCCGACCTCACCGACGCCGAGCACGACCTGCTGCACCGGGTCACGCCCGCCGCCCGTCGGGCCCGGCGATGGACGGTCGCCGACACCGTGCTGCTCGACGAGATCCGCGGACTGGTCGACGGGGTGGACACCGTCGGCCACGTCGTCGTCGACGAGGCCCAGGACCTCTCGCCCATGCAGTGCCGCGCCCTCGCCCGGCGCTGCCCGGGCGGCTCGTTCACCGTGCTCGGCGACCTGGCGCAGGCCACCACCCCGTGGGCGCCGGGCGCGTGGGCGCCGACCCTCGAGGCGCTCGGCCACCCGGAGGCGGTGCTGCGCCCACTGACCGTCGGGTACCGCGTGCCCGGCGCGGTGCTCGAGGTGACCAACCGGCTGCTGCCGCTCATCGCCGAGGGCCTCACCCCGGCGTCGTCGCTGCGGGCGGCGCCCGACGCCCTGCACCACGCCCGGGTCGAGGACCTGGTCGTCGAGGTCGAGGCGGCGCTGGAGCGGGAGGGCACGGTCGGGGTCATCGCTGCCGACGCCGCGGTCGACGGCGTCACCGCCCGCCTCGCCGACCTCGCGGCGCGGGTGGGGACACGGCTGGTCGTCGTCCCCGCGACCGTCGCCAAGGGCCTGGAGTTCGACACCGCCGTGGTGGTCGACCCCGAGGCGATCGTCGCCGCCGAACCCGCCCGGGTCGTCGGCCTGCGCCGCCTCTACGTCGTGCTCACCCGCGCGGTCAGCCGGCTGGTGATCTGCGGGGGCGAGCCGGTTCCCGAGCTCGCCTGAACTCCGCTCCGGATTGCCGTTCCGGCCGCGCGCGACTACCCATGTGGTAGGAACCCCGAGGTAAACCGCCGCGTACACCACCCCCGTACAACAGCGGACACCACCCACCCGAACGGTGACGACGGCCGCGGCGACCCCGTGCGACGAGCGTCCCCGAACCTGGAGGTCGTTGTGGCCACACCCGGCGCGCCCGACACGGACGCCGTCCAGCTGTTGACGCCTGAAGGGGTCCGGCGCGAGCACCCGGACTACCCCCTCGAGATCACCGACGAGGAGATCGGCGCGCTGTACCGCGACCTCGCCCTCGTCCGCCGGTTCGACGGCGAGGCCACCGCGCTGCAGCGCCAGGGCGAACTCGGGTTGTGGGCCTCGTGCCTCGGCCAGGAGGCGGCCCAGGTCGGCGCCGGTCGCGCGTTGCGGCCCCAGGACATGGCCTTCCCGACCTACCGCGAACACGGGGTCGCGTGGGCGCGCGACATCGACCCGATGATGCTGCTGTCGATGTTCCGCGGCACGGACCTCGGCGGCTGGGACCCGATCGCGACCCGGTTCGGCATCTACACGATCGTGTTGGGCGCGCAGACCCTGCACGCGGCGGGCTACGCCATGGGTGTCGTGCGCGACGGCGCGGTCGGCACCGGTGACCCCGAGCGTGACACCGCGGTGCTGGCGTTCTTCGGCGACGGCGCCTCGAGTCAGGGCGACGTGAACGAGTCGTTCGTGTTCAGCGCCGCCGGCAACCTGCCGGTCGTGTTCTTCTGCCAGAACAACCAGTGGGGCATCAGCACGCCGGTCGAGAAGCAGACCCGCATCCCGCTGTACCAGCGCGCGCTCGGCTTCGGCTTCCCCGGCGTGCGCATCGACGGCAACGACGTGCTGGCCTCGCTCGCCGTCACCCGCAAGGCGCTCGAGGACGCCCGCACCGGCCAGGGCCCCACGCTCATCGAGGCCTTCACCTACCGGATGGGCGCCCACACCACCTCCGACGACCCCACCCGCTACCGGCTCGACGCCGAACTCGAGGTGTGGCGGCTGCGCGACCCGATCGAGCGGGTCCGCGCGTACCTCTCCCGGACGGCGGGTTTCGGCGCGGACTTCTTCGACGCCGTCGACGCCGAGGGTGACCAGTTGGCCGAGCGGGTCCGGGCGACGGTCCGCGCGCTGCAGGACCCCGGCCCCATGGTCCCGTTCGAGCACGTCACCACGCACCTGTCGGACCACCTGCGGTCCCAGCGCGACGACTTCGCGCGGTACCTCGGCTCCCTGGAAGAGGCGGCGAACTGATGGCGACGCTCACGATGTCCAAGGCGCTCAACGAGGGTCTGCGCCGCGCGATGGACGACGACCCCAAGGTGCTGATCATGGGGGAGGACGTCGGCAAGCTCGGCGGCGTCTTCCGCATCACCGACGGCCTGCAGAAGGACTTCGGTGAGGACCGGGTGTTCGACACCCCGCTCGCCGAGAGCGGGATCATCGGCACCGCGGTGGGTCTGTGCCTGCGCGGTTACCGGCCGGTGTGCGAGATCCAGTTCGACGGCTTCGTCTACCCGGCGTTCGACCAGATCGTGTGCCAGGTCGCGAAGATGCACAACCGCTCGGTCGGCAAGGTGCGGTTGCCCATGGTCATCCGCATCCCCTTCGGCGGCGGCATCGGCGCGGTCGAGCACCACTCCGAGTCGCCCGAGGCGTACTTCGCGCACACTGCCGGGCTGACCGTTGTCTCGTGCAGCGATCCCGTCGACGCCTACTGGATGATCCAGCAGGCCATCGCCCTCGACGACCCGGTGGTCTTCTTCGAACCCAAGCGCCGGTACTGGGCCAAGGCCGAGGTCGACACCACCGCCTCGCTCGCCGACGCCTACCCGTTCGACCGCGCCCGCGTGGTGCGGCCGGGTACCGACGTCACGCTCGTCGCCTACGGGCCGATGATCACGACGGCGTTGCAGGCTGCAACGATCGCTGAAGACGAGGGTCGTTCGATCGAGGTCGTCGACCTGCGCACGCTCTCGCCGCTCGACACCCCCACCGTGGTCGAGTCGGTCCGGCGCACCGGGCGCCTCGTCGTGGTCCACGAGGCGTCGGTGACGCTCGGGATGGGCGCCGAGGTCGCGGCCCGGGTCCAGGAACAGGCTTTCTACTCCCTCGAGGCACCGGTGCTGCGGGTCGGCGGGTTCGACACCCCGTACCCCGCCAGCCGCGGCGAGGAGGAGTGGCTCCCCGACGCCGACCGCATCCTCGACGCCGTCGACCGCGTCCTCGCCCACTGACGAAGAGGTCTTCCGCATGCCACAGCTGCAGCAGTTCCGTCTCCCCGACGTCGGCGAAGGTCTCACCGAGGCCGACATCCTGCGGTGGGACGTCGCCGTCGGTGACACCGTCACCGTCAACCAGGTGATCGTGGAGGTCGAGACGGCCAAGGCCGCCGTCGAACTCCCCTCGCCGTACGCCGGGGTCGTGCAGGCCCTGCACGTCGAGGAGGGCGCGACGGTCGAGGTCGGCACGCCGATCATCACGATCGACACCGGCGGCGAGGCCACCGGACCCGTGCCCGGCGACGACATCTCGGTGCAGGCCGCCGCGGGTCACGGCGCGCGGGTCGTCGACGACGCCGGCAAGCGCGAGCCGAACCTGGTCGGCTACGGCCCGGGTCACCGGGGCAGTCGGCGTCGGGCCGCGGCTGCGGTGGCGCCGGTCGCCACCGCGCCGGTCGCCACCGCGCCGGTCACCACCGCGCCGGTCACCACCGCGCCGGTCGCCACCGCGCCGGTCGTCACGGTTCCGGTCGTCACGGCTCCGGTTGCGCCCGCCCCCGCGCCGTCGGTGCTCCCTCCCGGGGGCGACACGAACGGTTCGGGGTCCGTCCTCGCCAAGCCGCCCGTCCGGCAGCTGGCGAAGGCGCTCGGCGTCGACCTCACGACCGTCACCCCGACCGGTCCGCACGGCACCGTCACCCGGGCCGACGTCGAGGCCGCGGTGAGCGCGCCCGCGCCCCAGGCCGCGGCACCGGTCGTCACATCGGGTGCGCGCGAGGAGCGGATCCCGGTGCGGGGCGTCCGCAAGCACACTGCCGCGGCGATGGTGAGCTCGGCGTTCACCGCGCCGCACGTCAGCGAGTTCGTCACCGTCGACATCACCGCCACGATGGAGCTCCGCGACCGGGTGGCCGGCCGGCCGGAGTTCCGCGACGTCAAGCTCAGCCCGCTGGTGTTCGTCGCCCGCGCGCTGCTGCTCGCCGTGCGCCGCACGCCGGAGGTCAACGCCAGCTGGGTCGAGGACGCCGACGGCGCCACGATCGTCCGCAAGCACGTCGTGAACCTCGGCATCGCGGCGGCGACGGAGCGCGGCCTGGTCGTCCCGAACATCCCGGACGCCCACACGCTCTCGCTGCGCGAGCTCGCCGGCGCGATCGCCGACCTCACGGCGGTGGCCCGGGCCGGGCGGACGACGCCCGCCTCGCTGTCCGGCGGGACGATCACGATCACGAACATCGGTGTGTTCGGGATCGACGCCGGCACCCCGATCCTCAACCCGGGCGAGGCGGCGATCCTCGCCGTCGGGGCCGTGAGGCGCGCGCCCTGGGTCGTGGTGCGCGACGGCGTCGAGACCATCGAGCCGCGGTGGGTCACCCAGCTCGCGCTCTCGTTCGACCACCGCCTGGTCGACGGCGCCGAGGGCTCCCGCTTCCTCGCCGACATCGCGGCCGTCCTGCACGATCCGGGCCTGGCGGTGCTCTGAACCCGTAGATCATCAGGGTGAGGAGGCCGTCTGCCGAAGATCCTGAGGTGAATCGGCCCACCCGACCGGGAATTGTTCAGGGCCCGGAGGTATTGTCTCCTGTGGGCCGCCACGGCGGCGGTCCGGTCACGAGGAGAACGTCATGAGCACCGCCCGTCGCATCTCGAGCACCGCCCGCGCGCGTCTCCGCGCGCGTCGCGATCAGCGCGCGTTCCAGCGCGCATACCAGCAGGCTTCGCCCACCATGCAGTCCGAACTGCTGGCCCTGGCGCAGCACCAGCGGATCGACCACTGACACCAGCAGTCGTCCCGACGACGAAGGCCCGGTCCACCTCACGGTGGGCCGGGCCTTCGTCGTGTCGGTGGGGAGTCGTCAGTACGTGAAGCCGTTCGACGAGAGGAACGCCAGCGCGACGACGAACAGGATGATGTCGATCGCGCCCAGGATGATGGCGGCGATGGCCATGCCCTTGAACTTCGCGCCCTTGTTGGCCCGGTTGAGCCCGATGAACCCGAAGATGAGGGCCAGGGGGCCCAGGACGATGTTGAAGATGAAGATGCCGACGATGCCGCACACCAGACCGGCGATGGCCAGGCCGTTCCCCTGCTGCGGCTGGCCGCCCGGGTAACCCCCGGGTCCGCCGGTGTAGGCCGGCGCGTTGCCGTACCCCTGGGTGCCGGTGTTCGCTGGCGGCGGCGGGTAGGACGGGTTCGACGGCGTGTTCGGGTCGTACGACATGGGCACCCCTCTGCGACTCGGTCAGGTCAACAGACGTCTTACCGGGCAACGACCGCTGTGTAACGCGCGTGATGAAACGGAGACACGATGGACCACGTGAAGTTGGGCGCCAGCGGGCTCGAGGTGTCGCGCATCTGCCTCGGGTGCATGAGCTACGGCGCGTCCGACCAGGGCACCCACCCCTGGTCGCTCGGCCCGGACGACACCGACGTGTTCATCCGGCAGGCGCTCGACGCCGGCATCAACTTCTTCGACACCGCGAACGTCTACTCGCTGGGCAGCAGCGAGGAGTACGTCGGAGCGGCGCTGGCGAAGCACGCCGACCGCGACGAGATCGTCATCGCCACCAAGGTCTTCAACCGCATGCGCCCCGGGCCCAACGGCGCCGGCCTCTCGCGCAAGGCGATCATGACCGAGATCGACCACTCGCTGCGCCGGCTCGGCACCGAGTACGTCGACCTCTACCAGATCCACCGCTTCGACCCCACCGTCCCGATCGAGGAGACGATGGAAGCGCTGCACGACGTCGTCAAGGCGGGCAAGGCGCGCTACATCGGGGCGTCGTCGATGTGGACCTGGCAGTTCCAGGCGATGCAGCACGCGGCCGCGACCCACGGCTGGACGGCGTTCGTCTCGATGCAGGACCACCTCAACCTTCTCTACCGCGAGGAGGAGCGGGAGATGCTCCCGTACTGCCTCGCGACCGGCGTCGGTGTGATCCCGTGGAGCCCGCTCGCCCGCGGCAAGCTCACCCGGCCGTGGGACGCCACCACCGCCCGCAGCGAGACCGACGAGTTCGGCAAGTCGCTCTACCGCGACGAGGACGCCGCGATCGTCGACGCCGTCGGCGAGATCGCCGCCGAACGCGGCGTTCCGCGCGCCCAGGTTGCCCTGGCCTGGGTCTCGCGCCACCCGGCCGTCACCGCGCCGATCGTCGGCGCGACCAAGCCCGGGCACCTCACCGACGCCGTCGCCTCCCTCGACCTGCAGCTCACCGACGACGAGGTCGCCCGCCTCGAGGCCCCGTACCGGCCCCACGAGGTCGCCGGGTTCTGACTACCGCAGCACCTCCACCCGGATCGGGAGGGGCAACGCGGCCCACGCCCGGTCGGCGGTGAGCACGGTCGGCGGATCGGACCGCACTGTCAGGGCCAGGCACAGCCGGTCACCGAGGGACAGGGCTCGACCGCCGTCGAGCGACCGGAGCGCGCCTGCGAGCTCGGCGTCGTCGGCCGACACCGGAACGATGCCGACACCTGCTGCGGCGAGCAGGCCGCGGACCTCACGTGGCCGGCCGCCCCGGTCGACGACCTTCCCGATCACCTCGGCGAGGTTCGCCGCGCCGAGTGCGGACCCCTCCAGCTGGCCCGCGACCAGCTCGGCGCCCGGCTCGTCGCCGATCACGGCGAGGACTGCGGAGGCGTCGAGGACGGTCACTCCCCGGCCGCCGCCGCGGCCCGACGTTCCGCGAGGAGTTCGTCGACGAGGGAGCGTCCCGGCGAGAGCGCCCGGCCGAGCGCGCGCAGACCCTCCACGGCGTCGGCCGGCCGTTCGAGCACGAGCCGCCGACCGTCGACACGGACGTGGAGTTCGTCGCCGGGGGCGAGGCCGAGCGAGGACCGGATCTCCGCGGGGATGACGATGCGACCCTGGCGTCCCAGCACCACCGTGGCATCCACGCCGTCATCGTGGCACGATGCCGTCCCGCATGCCACGTGGTCACGACGACGCCACCCGGGCGAGGCGATCGTGCCGGAGCCGGTCTCAGCCGATCAGGGCGCGGCGCAGTTCGGCGGTGTCGGCGTCGGTCCACCCGGCCGAGGCGAGGAAGGCGGCGGTGCCGCCGAAGTGCTCGTCGATGCCCTGCAGCACCGCGGGCATGGTGCCGACGCGCGGGGCGTGGTCCTCGACGGTCGTGCCGGCGACGTCGTCGTGGTAGGTCGGGCTGCCCAGCAGGCGGTCCAGGATCGCCGCCGCGTTCGGCACGGTCGCGAGGTAGTCGGCCTCGATGGCGTCACGGTCGACCCCGACGAGGTCGAGGGCGAGGGCGACCACGGTGCCGGTGCGGTCCTTGCCGGCGGCGCAGTGCACGATCGTCGCCCCGTGGTCCTCGGCGCCCTGGGCGATGTCGCGGAGCGCGGCGACGATGGAGTCCGGGCGCTGCACGAGGTAGCGCAGGTAGACCCGCGCGACCGGGTTGGGCGACCAGTCGCGGATCTCGTCCTCGGGTTCCTGGTGGCGCTTCTCCCCCTCCTTGCGGGCCCACGGCAGGATGTCGGGGCCGTCGTCCTCGAGTTCCTCGGTGGCGGCGGCGTCGGTGGTCTCGCCGACCTCGGGGAACAGCGAGAGGTGGTCGACCCGCACCCCCGGCACGCCGTCCAGCCGGCCGGGGCCGGTGCCGCGAAGTTCGACACCGGTGCGCAGGTCGACGACGCGGCGGACGTGGAGGTCGTCGACCAGGCGGCGGACGTCGGCGTCGGACAGGTCCTGGAGGTTGTCGGAGCGGAGCAGCACGCCGTCACGGACCTTGCCGGCGCCGTCCGCGAGCGGGAGTCCGCCGACGTCGCGCGTGTTGACCGTGCCGTCGAGTTCGATGTCCGCCACGTCCTCGAACCTACCGACGCGCGTGCGGACCGGCGGTCAGCTGGTCGCGGCCTGCAACGCGGTGTAGGTGCCGAGCACGTCGCGGGTGTCGTTGCGCGTGATCTCGGTGGTCAGCCACGACCGGCCGAGGGTGCCGAGTCGGGCGTCGGTGACGCTGTGGGTCGCACCGTCGGGCGTGACCAGCGTGGCCGTGGTGCCGTCGATCGTGACCTCGGCGAACAGCGGGGTGTCGGTCGGCAGTGGCGCGTAGGGGCCGTTCATCAGCGCGACCGGGGTGCCGGCGTCGATGACGAAGTAGGCCCAGTAGTCCAGGCCGAGGACGACGTGGATCCCGGCGGTCGACGTCGACGCGTCGTACAGGAAGTCGGAGAACGCGCCGAGCAGGATGCCGGAGCCGTTGGTGGTGCGGCCGCCGGTGGCGTCGAGCCGGAACCAGGCGCCGATGTAGGAGATCGGCGCGCCGAGACACGCCTGCTGGTAGGCCGCGCCGGGCAGCGGCCGGGTGAGCGAGGGGCTCGACAGCTGCAGGGCGCCGTCCTGGGCCACGAGGTCCAGCGCGCCGGTGTAGCGGTAACGCTGGCCGGAGTCGGCCCGCGGCAGCCGCCCGGACTTGCCGGCGTAGGAGTCGTGGAACACCGCCCGGGGGGCGGAGGCGGGCGCGGCCTCGGCCGCGGCGGCCGGCCCGAGGACGGCGGCCCCGGCCGCTCCGGCGGCTCCGAGGGACCCGGCCAGCAGGAAGCTGCGACGACTCGACACACGTAGACCGTACGTGGGGAAGTCATGTGCCGCACAGTTGATCAACGCAAAGAATCTCGAACGACGACGAGCCCGCCCCGACGTCGGTGTCGGAGCGGGCTCGTCGGGTCGGGTGGCACCCACCCGGGTCGTGGCTCAGAAGGCCTCTTCGGCGACGTCCATGAGGGCGTTGTCGGTGGCCTCGACGACCTTGCGGCGGCTGCGGATCTCCGGCAGCACGGTCTGGGCGAAGAACCGGGAGACGGCGACCTTGCCCTCGTAGAAGGCGCGGTCGGCGGCCGAGAGGCCGTTCCCGTCGAGCTTGGCGAGCGCCACCGACGCCTGCCGCAGCAACAGGTAGCCGACCAGCAGGTCGCCGAGGGTGAACAGCAGCCGGGTCGTGTTCTGGCCGACCTTGTAGAGGTTGCGGACGTCGTCCTGGCTGGACTGGGCGAAGCCGATCAGCGCGCCGACCATCTTCCCGGTGTCCTCGAGCGCGCCCTGGACCGCGGCGGCGTCGTCCTTGAGGCGGCCCTCGTCGGCGATGGACTCCAGGAACTTCACGATCTCGCCCGACACCGCGCCGAGGGCCTGGCCCTTGTTGCGGATGATCTTGCGGAAGAACAGGTCCTGGCCCTGGATGGCCGTCGTCCCCTCGTAGAGGGTGTCGATCTTGGCGTCGCGGATGTACTGCTCGAGCGGGTAGTCCTGCAGGTAGCCCGAGCCGCCGAAGGTCTGCAGCGCCTGGGCGAGCTGGTCGTAGGCCCGTTCGGAGCCGAAGCCCTTGACGATCGGCAGCAGCAGGTCGTTGATGTCGCTCGCGGCCTGCTTGTCGCCCTCGCCGCTGAGCTCGACCTCCTGCACCCGGTCCTGCACGGACGCGGTGTAGAGGTCGATGGCGCGCAGGCCCTCGGCGTACGCCTTGTTGAGCATGAGGCTCCGGCGGACGTCGGGGTGGTGGATGATCGTCACGCGCGGCGCGTTCTTGTCGGTCGACTGCGTGAGGTCGGCGGACTGCACGCGGGTCTTGGCGAACTCCAGCGCGTTGAGGTAGCCGGTCGAGAGGGTCGACATGGCCTTGGTGCCGACCATCATGCGGGCGAACTCGATGACGTTGAACATCTGCGCGATGCCGTCGTGGACGTCGCCGACGAGGTAGCCGGTCGCGGGCTCCTTCTCGCCGAAGCGCAGCTCGCAGGTCGTCGAGGCCTTGAGGCCCATCTTGTGCTCGACGTTCGTGACGTAGGCGCCGTTGCGCTCGCCCAGCTCGCCGGTCTCGAGGTCGAAGTGGAACTTCGGCACGATGAACAGCGACAGGCCCTTGGTGCCGGGGCCCGCACCCTCGGGCCGCGCCAGCACCAGGTGGATGATGTTGTCGCTCATGTCGTGCTCGGCGCTGGTGATGAAGCGCTTGACACCTTCGATGTTCCAGGTGCCGTCGCCGTTGTCGGTGGCCTTGGTGCGGCCGGCGCCGACGTCGGACCCGGCGTCGGGCTCGGTGAGCACCATGGTCGAACCCCACTGGTGGTCGACCATCTGCTGGGCCATCTTCTTCTGGTCCGGCGTGCCGAGCTCGAACAGCAGCCGCGCGAAAGCCGGGCCCGACGAGTACATGTGGACGGCCGGGTTGGCGCCGAGGATCAGTTCGGCGAGCGCCCAGTGCAGCGACCGGGGAGCCTCCTGGCCGCCGAGCTCGGGCTGCACGTCGAGGCGCCACCACTCGGCGTCCATGAGGGCCTTGTAGCTCTTCTTGAAGCCCTCGGGCATGGTCACCGAGTGCGTGGCGGGGTCGAAGACCGGCGGCGTGCGGTCGGTCTCGAGGAACGACGCCGCGACCGGGCCCTCCGCGAGTCGGGTGACCTCGGCCAGGATGCCCCGGGCGGTCTCCTCGTCGAGCTCGGCGAACGGGCCCTGGCCCAGTCGCTCCCCGAGGCCGAAGACCTCGAACAGGTTGAACTCGATGTCGCGCAGATTGGCCTTGTAGTGACCCACGGCGGTTGGCTCCTTCGCGGTGCGGGTGCGGGAGGCGGAGGGGTTACCCGCCAGTAACCCCACGGTATTACCCGCCGGTAACATCCCGCAAGCGCGTGCGCCGGTGCTCACGCAACCCTGTGGTGCGACTCCTCCACCCCGTCCCGGAGGTGCCGGTTCGCGTTCATGTGAACGCGGCGCCGCCTGCGACGGCTGGTCAGAGGGCGCGCAGGCGGATGGTCGGGTCGAGGGCGCGGAGGCGCTCGAGCAGACCGGGCAGGGCGTCGTCCGAGACGCCCGCGACGTCGAGGATGACGTAGCCGACGTCGCCGCGGGTGCCGAGCAGCTGGGCCTCGACGTTGACGTGGTGCTCGGCCAGCACGGCGTTGAGCGCGGCCAGCACACCCGGCACGTTGCGGTGCAGGTAGGCCAGCCGGCGGGTCAGCGGCGGGGCGGCGAGGGCCAGGGCCGGCAGGTTCACCGACAGCGGCGTGGCGCCCTCGCGGGCGTAGTCGCGGAACTTGGCGGCGACGAAGTGCCCGATGTCGCGCTGCGCCTCCTCGGTCGACCCGCCGATGTGCGGGGTGAGGATGACGTTCGGCAGCCCCCGCAGTTCCGAGACGAACTCCTCGCCCCGGGCCTTGGGCTCGACCGGGAAGACGTCGACGGCCGCACCGCCGATGTGGCCCGAGGAGATGTGCCGGCGCAACGACGCGTAGTCGACGACGAACCCCCGCGAGAGGTTGAGGAACAACGCGCCGGGCTTCATGGCCCGGAACTCGCCCTCGCCGAACAGCAGGTCGTTGGACTTGCGGCCGTCGACGTGCAGGGTGACGACGTCGGCCACCGAGAGCAGGTGGTGCAGCGACTCGGCCGCGGTGGCGTTGGAGAGCGCGAGCTTGTCGGCGGTGTCGTGGAAGACCACGCGCATGCCGAGGTTCTCGGCCAGCACCGACAACTGCGTGCCGATGTTGCCGTAGCCGACGATGCCGAGTGTGCGGCCGCGGATCTCGTGGGCGCCGTCGGCCGACTTGTCCCAGATCCCCGCGTGCATCGACTCGTTCTTCTCGGTGAGCCGGCGGGTGAGCGCGATGATCTCGGCGATCGCGAGTTCGACGACGCTGCGGGTGTTGGAGAACGGCGCGTTGAACACCGCGATGCCGGCCTCGGCCGCGGCGGCGAGGTCGATCTGGTTGGTGCCGATGCAGAAGGCGCCGATGGCGAGCAGGTGCGGCGCGGACTCGATGACCTTGGCCGTGACCTGGGTCTTGGACCGGATGCCGAGCAGGTCGACGCCGTCGAGCGCGGCGATGAGTTCGTCCTCGTCGAGCGCGCCTTCGAGCGACTCGACGGTGAACCCGGCGGACGCCAGCAGGTCCACGGCGTCCTCGTGGATGTGTTCGAGCAGCAGCACGCGGGTCACGTACCGGGATTCTACGGTGGCCGGACAGCACGGGACCCGCCGGCGCTGGACGCGCGGGCGGGTCCCGGGGTCGTGCAGGTGCGGGCCGGGCTCAGCGGCGGGCGGCCGCGCCGTTGCGCCCGGTGACGGCCTTGTAGATCAGCAGCACGATGATCGCGCCCACGATCGACCCGAACAGGCCCGAGAGCTGGAACGCGCCCTCGGAGGCGTCCTTGTGGAAGATCGCGTAGCCGATGAAGCCGCCGACGAGCGAGCCGACGATCCCGATGATGATCGTCGTGACGATGCCGATCCCGCCGGTGCCAGGCACCAACAGCCGGGCCACGGCGCCGGCGATCAGGCCGACGATGATCATGACGATGACGGTGGTGACCATGACGCACTCTCCCCTTCGAGCGGGAACGGACGTCGCTCCCTCGGACGTCGGAGTACCCACCCAACTGCGTCGTTAACGACGTAAACCACTCGGTCACCGAACCGTGTCCGGGTGTAACGCCGGAGGCGGCGAGGACGCTGACCTGCGGCCCCTCCTCTCCGGTTGAAGGCTCAACCAGTGCGCGGGCAAGCGACCCCGGTACAGTGGGACGCATGGGGACGGCCTGGCTCGACGACGCACAACAGGGGGCCTGGCGGGCCTATCTCCAGGCCTCGAACACCCTCTGGGACGCCCTCGACCGGCAGCTGCAGCGCGACTCCGGCATCAACCACGCCTACTACGAGATCCTGGTGACGCTCTCCGAGTCGCCCGGCCACGAACTGCGGATGAGTGAGCTGGCCGAGCAGCTGCTGTCGTCGCGCAGCCGGCTCTCGCACGCCGTCGCCCGGCTCGAGGAGCGCGGCTGGGTCGAGCGGGTGGCCTGCGAGACCGACCGCCGCGGCCAGAACGCCCACCTCACCGAGGCCGGGTTCGCGGCGCTCGTCGAGGCGGCCCCGGGGCACGTGGCGGCGGTCCGCGCCACCCTCGTCGACGTGCTGACGCCCGAGCAGCTCGAGCAACTGCGCACGATCAGCGAGGCCATCAAGGCGGCGTCGAAGGCGTACGACGCCGACCAGCGCGCCGACCTCCCGGACTGACCGACCCTTCGATCCGACGGACCGCTGGATCAGCGGTAGGCGGAGATCCCGGTCAGCGCCTGCCCGACGACCAGGGTGTGGACCTCGTTGGTCCCCTCGTACGTCAGCACCGACTCCAGGTTGTTGGCGTGCCGCAGCGGCGGGTACTCGGTGGTGATGCCGGAGCCGCCGAGGATGGTGCGCGCCTCGCGGGCGACGGCCAGGGCCGTGCGCACGTTGTTGAGCTTGCCGACGCTGACCTGCTCCGGGGTGAGGGTGCCGGCGTCCTTGCGGCGTCCGAGGTGCATCGCCAGCAACGCCGAGGTCGACACGTCGACGGCCATGTCGGCGAGCTTGCGCTGGGTGAGCTGGAAGCCCGCGATCGGACGACCGAACTGCTCGCGGGTGCCCGCGTACGCCAGCGCCGAGGCGAGCGAGTCGCGCGCGGCCCCGACGGCGCCGAAGACGATGCCGAACCGGGCCTCGGACAGGCACGACAGCGGCGCCCGGAGTCCCTCGCCGAGCGGCAGGCGCGCGGCGTCGGGCAGTCGGACGTCGTCGAGCACGATCTGGCCGGTCACCGAGGCACGCAGGGACAGCTTGTGGTGGACCTCGGGCGTCTCGAACCCCGGGGTCCCGCGCGGCACGAGGAAGCCGCGGATGCCCTCGTCGGTCCGGGCCCAGACGGTCGCGACGTCCGCGAGCGGGCTGTTCGTGATCCACATCTTGGTGCCGTTGAGGATCCAGTCCGAGCCGTCGCGCACGGCGCGGGTGCGCATCGAACCCGGGTCGGATCCCGAGTCGGGTTCGGTGAGCCCGAAGCAGCCGACGGCGTCACCCGCGGCCATCCGCGGCAGCCACTCCTGCTTCTGCTCCTCCGATCCCCACTTCCAGATCGAGAACATCGCCAGCGAACCCTGCACCGAGACGACGCTGCGCAGGCCGGAGTCCGCGGCCTCGAGTTCCTGGCAGGCCAGGCCGTAGGCGACCGCGCTGGTCCCGGCGCAGCCGTAGCCGTCCAGGTGCATGCCGAGGACGCCGAGCTTGCCCAGCTCGGGGATGAGGTCGCGCGGGAACGTGCCCCGCTCGAACCACTCCGCGACGTGCGGGCGGACGTGGTCGACGGTGAACTGCCGCACGGTGTGCGCGATCGCGCGCTCTTCCTCGCTCCACGTGGACTCGATGTCGACGAGGTCGAACGGGTCGGAGATGCCAGCCATGCCCACAGTCTGCCTCCCCGGACGCCCGTCCGCCGGGGACGGCGGCGGGCCGCCGGACTTGCCCGTTCGGGAGTGATCGGTTCCTGAGAGGCGTACCGCGGTGGTTCAGCCTCTTTCCGGGTAACCTGACCGCGAAGTAGGTTCCTCGGTGACGGTGCCCCACACCGTCTTCCCAGCGGCTGAGACGCACGGTCCGTCCCACCACGGCCCGTGCCGACAAGCCCGCGCCCGCGGTCGGCTTCGGGGGAAACGGCCGCGGGCGCGGCCTTGTCGTCGCTCTCGCCGCGCCGGTCGCGGTCAGTCCGGGGCCGTCACCCCTCGAAGAGGACCTGACCCGGGTAGCCGCCGTCGGCCGCGCCCGGGAGCACGGCGAAGACCGCCGAACCGACGTGCCGCACGAACGGTGTGAGCGCGTCGAGCGCCGCCAACTTCAGCTGGACGGGGACGAACACCCGCCGCGGATCGGTCTGGAACGCCTGGAAGAACAGCCCGGCCTCGGCCGTGCCGTCGGAGCGGAACCCCTCGTCGTAGGCGTAGGAGCGGCGCAGCATCGTGATGCCGCCGTTGTTGTCGGGGTGGGTCAGCCGGACGTGCGCGTTCGCCGCGACGAGCGGACGGCCGTCCGGGCCGGTGCGGGAGAAGTCCATCGGGTCGGTCTCGCGGGTGAGGCCGAGCGGGGCCCCCGATCCCTTCTGCCGGCCGATGACCTGCTCCTGCGCCGAGGTCGACAGGCGCGACCAGGTGTCGAGCGACATCCGGATCCGGCGGCACACCAGGTAGCTGCCGCCGGCCATCCAGGGCGCGTCACCCGCGTCGTCGGCGGTGACCCAGACGGCGGCGTCGCGGTCGCCACCGGTCGGGTTGCCGGTGCCGTCGATCTGCCCCATGAGGTTGCGGCGCACGGCCGTGACGTCGACGGTCGTCGTCGCCCCGGGCAGGAAGCCGACCTGCTGCCAGCGGGGCACGGCGAACTCGGCGCACGCGTCGACCAGCGCCCGCGTGACCACGGCGGCGAGGTGCGGGTCCTCCGCGCACACCTGCACGGCGAGGTCGCCGCCGCTGCGGGCGGGGTCGAGTTGGTCGTTGTTGAACGACGGCAGGGGCGCGAGTGCCGCCGGGACCGGCATCCCGGCCGCGGTCAGGCCGCTCGCCCCGACCGCGACGGTCGTGGTGAGGTGGCTGGGTCGCAGACCGTTCGCGGTCTCGTCGAGCGCGGCCGGCCAGTCGCCGCGGGCGACCGCCGCCCCGAGCCCGCCGACCGCCTGCAGCGCCCGCTGCAGCGCGGTGCGTGCCTCGGACGCCGACGCGGTCGGACGCAGGTCGAGGGCGGTGAAACGCAGGGCGGCGGGTGGCCGGTCGGTGATGCCGGCCTGGTGCTCGCCGGGGAACGCGACGGGGGCGACAGCGCCCGCGACGGCGTCGTCGGCCGACGTGTCGGAGCCACCGGGCCAGACCGCGTGGCCCACGCCCACACCGCCCGCGGCCCCGGCGACCACACCGCCGCCGACCAGCCCGGCCCGGCCGAGGAAGACGCGTCGGGACGGACCGCGGGGGGCCTCCCGGGACTCCTCCGCCGCGTCGTCGCCCACGCCTCTCGACGGTACCGACCCGGTTTCCGGGCCCGGTCAGCCCGAGGCGTCGAGCCGGTGCAGGTCCAGCGCGACGAACACGGTGAGGCGGCGGTCGGGGTCGTCCAGGAACGGTCCGATGGCGTCCTCCAGGCGGAGCACCCGGGCGCGCAGGGTGTTGCGGTGCACGAACGACCGGCGGGCGGCGTCGGCGGTGTTGCCGTGGGCGTCGCGCAGCACGCGCAGCAACCGGCGCATGTCGGCCGCCTCCGGGCCGGGGCCGGCGGCGGGGCCGAGGACCTCCGCGACGAACGCGCGGCGTTCGTGTTCGGGCAGTTGGTGGAGCAGCCGCACCACGCCGAGCTTCTCGTAGGCCGTGACCTGGTTCGCCGCCCCGAGCCGGCGCCCGATCGTGGCCGCGCGGCGGGCCTGGCGGTGGGCGCCGGGCAGGCTGCGCAGGTCGTCGACCGGTCGGCTCGAACCCAGCGCCACGGGCACGTTGACGTGGCGGCGGACGGCCCGCAGGACGGTCTCACCCGACACCTGGTCGCCGACGAGGAACACCACGGCGCCGTCGTGCACCAGGACCACCGCACGGTCGTCGAGCGCCCGCACCGGTGGTTCGACCTGCCGGGCCAGGCGCTCGAGCCCGGCCCGCCCGAGCGCCGCCTCGAACGGCTCTAGCGCCATGGTGACGTGTCGGCGGGCGGGGAAGGTCCGCTGCCGGCGGCTCTGCCGGATCGCCGCCTCCCGCGCGACCAGGTCGTCGCCGAGGATCGTCGCGAGCACGGCCCGGGCCGGAGCGGTGCGCGCCCGGTCGAGGTCGTGCACGCGCAGCGCGAGACTCAGCACCGGAGCCACGACGTCGACCAGGGCGACCTCGTGGGCGGACAGCGCTCGCTCCCGGACCATCGTCAGCGCACCGCCCATCGGCTCGAGCGACCGTCGGTCGACGACGTCGTCCGAGCCGGCCGGCGGGGCCAGCGAGACGACCGCGACGCCCGCGAGTTCGATCTCGACGCCGGCGGCCAGTTCGTCGGCGAGCCCGGTGGCCACCGCGACCAGGTCGACGCCGCCCCCGAGCACCCGGGCGAGCGCGTCGCCGGTCGACCCGGCGTCGCTGGCGGCGTGCACCGCGGCCTCGACCGCGCGCAGCACCGCGGCGGGTTCGCGGCCGTCGGCGTCCCAGAGCAGGCCGGCGCCCGCGGCACGGGCGAGTTCGGCCGCGCCCTCCGGCGGCGAGACCCGGCGCCCGGGGCAGCAGACGACCACGGCC
>NZ_JBTJEQ010000032.1:0-57609 GCF_054456675.1 Jatrophihabitans sp. YIM 134969 | reverse complement strand
CCGGCGCCAGCGGGCCCGGGGCGGCGGCGGCGGGGTGTAGGCCCAGAACGGTGGCGGCCCCGGCGGGCGGGTCGGGTCCGGCTGCAGCGGCGGCGCCGGCCAGCTGGTCTCGGAGGTCGACACGGGGCTGGGCTCAGTCCAGCCGGCGACGGCCGGAGAACGCCCGTCCGAGGGTCACCTCGTCGGCGTACTCGAGGTCGCCGCCGACCGGCAGACCGCTCGCGAGCCGGGTGACGGTGAGCCCGAGGGGGCCGAGCACGCGCGCGAGGTAGGTCGCCGTGGCCTCGCCCTCGAGGTTGGGGTCGGTGGCGAGGATGACCTCGGTGACGGCGCCGTCGGCGAGCCGTGCGAGCAGCTCCCGGATGCGCAGGTCGTCGGGGCCGACGCCGTCGATCGGGCTGATCGCGCCGCCCAGCACGTGGTACCGGCCGCGGAACTCCCGCGTGCGTTCGACGGCGAGGACGTCCTTGGGCTCCTCGACCACGCAGATGAGCGCGGGGTCGCGGCGGGGGTCGCGGCAGATCCGGCACTGCTCACCCTCGGCGACGTTGCCGCAGATGCTGCAGAACTTCACCTCGGACTTGACCCGACGCAGGGTCGACGCGAGCCGCTCGACGTCGGCGGACTCGGTGGCCAGCAGGTGGAACGCGATCCGCTGGGCGCTCTTGGGGCCGACCCCCGGGAGCTTGCCGAGTTCGTCGATGAGGTCCTGGACCGCGCCTTCGTAGATCACAGGCCCGGGAGGCCCGCGCCACCGCTGATCGGGGCCATCGTCTCCTCGGACAGCTCCGTGGCCGCCCGTGCGGCGTCGCGCACCGCGGCCACGACGAGGTCCTGCAGGGTCTCGACGTCCTCGGGGTCGACGGCGCGGGGGTCGATCACCAGGGCGGTGAGCTCGCCCGCGCCGGTCATGGTCGCGGTGACCATGCCGCCGCCCGCGGTGCCGGTGACCTCCTGGTCGGCCAGCTCGGCCTGCGCCTCGTCCATCTGCGCCTGCATCCGCTGCGCCTGCAGCATGAGCTGCTGGACGTTGGGCGGTCCGCCGCCGAAGCCGCCGGGGCGACCGCCACCGCCGCGGTGCCCACCAGAGCTGCTCCGTGCACCCTTGCGGTTCTTGCTCTGCGGACTCACGCCGACTCGGTCTCCGTCAGCTCGGGGCGCCTCGCGACGCCGGCCGGTGGGCGGCCTGGCGCACGCCCTGATCTGATCGGCTCAGCGTAACCGGCGGTCCTGACAGTCCGCCCTCCCAGACGGGGGCGTCGTCAGGTCCGGCGGAGGTGTCCCGCACGTGGGGTCATCGGCGAGCGCCGGACCGGGAGACCTCGGAGGTCGGCCCCGGGCCCCGGCCCTCCGCGACCGCGCCGACCAGGTCGGTGGCGACGTCGCGCAGCTTGCGGTTGGCGTTCTGCGAGGTGCGGCGCAGGAACGCGAACGCGTCCTCGGCCGTGCACCGGCGGGTGGCCATGACGATCCCCATGGCCTGGTCGATCACCGCCCGCGAGGCGAGGGCCTCCTGGAGCTGTTCGCCGAGCTTGCGCTGCTGGGCCTCCCGGCGCAGCAACTCCAGCGCGGCCGAGGTCTGGGCCGCGAACAGCCGCAGGGCGCGGCGGGTGTCGTCGTCGAACGCGTGGACGGTCGCGGCGTGGACGTTGAGCGCGCCGACCGTGCGGACACCGTCGCTGAGCGGGACGGTGTGGCAGGAGCCGAGGCCGAGCGCCATGGCGTGGGTCCGGTAGGCGGGCCACCGGCTGTCGGCCGCGAGGTCGGGCACGTCGACCGTCTCGCCGGTGCGCATGGTGTGCAGGCACGGGCCCTCACCCGCCGCGTACTGGGTCTCCTCCACCTGCCCCGCGACCAGGCCGCTCGCGGCGACCGTGACCGGGGTGTCGTCGACGTACAGGGACACGCCGCAGGTGGCCGGCGGGTCGAACACCTGGACGGCGAGGTCGGCGACGCGGACCAGGTACGCCTCGAGCGACGGCGTGGACAGCAACAGGGTGCCCAGCGCGACCAGGGCCTCCTGGAGTTCGAGGTGCGAGGCGAGCTGCGCGAACTCGGCGGCGTCGGCCGGGACCGTGTACTCCCGCTCCGCCGTGTCAGGGCCCATGTCGGACGTGGTCATGGCTGTGTACCTCTTCCGGTCTCCGGCGAGCGGGCGCTGGATCGGACCCGTGCTCCTACATACCCTGATCCCAGGTCGTCACGCCACGCTGGTGCCACCGGGTGACGCCGTCGCTGGTCCCGGGTACACGGGAAGAGCTCGGGGGTTCGGATCAGAGCCCGTTCCGCGGAGATGATCACACCTCGCAAGGAGGGCACGACGCAGTGTCCGACGACCTCGTGCACGACACCACACCCCCGGGCCTGGACCCCGACGACGGTGACGGCTGGTACGGCCAGCACAAGCGCGACCTCACGGTCGCCGTCCTGCCGTCGCGTCGTTACCACCGGGCCTTCGAGCCCGGCTGCGGCGACGGCCGGTTGACCGCGCTGCTCGCCACCCGGTGCGACGAGGTCGTGTGCTGGGACTCCGACCCCGCCGCCGCGGCCGCCGCGGCCGCCCGGTTGGCCGACGCCGGACACGTCTCGGTCGCCCAGGCCGCGTTGCCGCACGCCTGGCCGGACGGCACCGCCGACCTCATCCTCATCAGCGAGGTCGGCTGTTTCCTGGCGCCGGACGAGCTGGACCAGGTCATGGAGCACTGCGCGAAGACGCTCGTCCCGGGCGGCGTGCTGGTCGCGGTGCACCGTCGCACACCCACCGCGATCTACCCCGGCGGCGGCGACGACGTCCACGCCCGGCTGTTCGGCCTGCGCGGTGTGCTGCGCACCGGCGGCTACTCCGACCAGGACCTGCGTATCGACGTCTTCGAGCGACTCGCCTCCTGACCCGGCCCGGCGCCCTACTGGCCGAGGGAGGGGTCGACCGGTTTCGCGCCGAGCTGGTTGCGCAGCAGGTCGATCGCCGCGATCTCCGGATCATGCGCTCGCCGGCCCGTGGCCGGGTCGGGATCGCCGAGCGGTTCGCTGTTGTCGCGCGGGTCGAGGGAGTCCATCGGGTCCGGCGGCGGTGGGTCGGCGGGCGGTTCCCCGGCCACCTGGTCGGGGGTCGCGGGCTTGCGGGCCGGACGGTCGTTCGCGCCCCCGGACCAGGTGCTGGCACTGCCGGACCCGACCGGTGGCTCCACGACCGGGGTCGAGTTCACCGCGCCGCCGACCACCACCTCGACCTTCCAGGTCCCGCCCAACGCCTGCTGCAGGGCGGCCCGGATCGGTCCGAGGTTGCTCTCCTCGGACAGCATCTTGGCCAGCGGGGCGTGCGGCATCGACAACGTGAGGGAGCTGCCGTCGACCCCGAGGACCTGGGCGTCGTGCAACAGCGCGCGGGTCCGGCGCGACGGGATCGAGTCGCGGATGCTGTTCTCCCACAGCTCGCGGACCCGGTTGGCGTCGAGACCGTCCGCGGCCGGGACCTGCCGCACCGGCGCGGCGTCGGCCGCGGCGCTCGGGCCGGTCACCGTGACCGGCTCGGCGGCGCCCGGTGGGTCGGTGCGTTCGGGGGTGCGTCCAGGGGTGCGTTCGGCCGGACGCGGCGGGGCGCTCGCCGGCTTCGCCTCCGGGGCGCGTTCAGCTGAACGTGGCGGGGTGCTCGCGGCGCCGGGTTCCGGAGCGCGTTCAGCCGGACGTGGCGGTGTACTCGCGGCGCCGGGTTCCGGAGCGCGTTCACGTGAACGCGGCGAGGCATCCGCCGGCTTCGGTTCGGGGGCGCGGTCAGCTGGACGGGGCGCGGGGCTCGGGGCAGGAGGCTCCGGAGCGCGTTCACGTGAACGCGGCGGGCTGCTCGCCGCCGCCGGTTCCGCAGTGCGTTCAGCTGAACGCGGGGCGGCGGCGGCCGGGGCGGCCGGGGCAGCCGCAGCCGATCCCGACATCGAGGCCCGACGCTCCAGGGCCTCGACCCGCTGCAGCAGGGCGGCGGCGTCGGAGGCGGCGTCCGGCAGCAGCATCCGGGCGCAGACCAGTTCGAGCACCAGGCGCGGAGCGGTCGTGCCACGCATGTCGACAAGCGCCTGGTGGACGATCTCGGCGAACCGGGTGACGCTCGCCCGACCCAGCCTCCGACCCTGGTCCGACATCCGTTCCAGGATGTCGGCCGGGACGTCGAGCAGGCCGCTCTCGCCGGCGTTCGGGACGGCGTCGAGGATGACCAGGTCGCGGAAGCGGTCGAGCAGGTCGGCGGCGAACCGGCGCGGGTCGTGCCCGGCCTCGACGACCTGGTCGACCGCGCCGAACACCCCGGCGGAGTCGCCCGCGGCGAGGGCGTCGACCACGGTGTCGAGCAGGGCGCTGTCGGTGACCCCGAGCAGGCCGATCGCGTCGCGGTAGAGCAGGCCGTCGTCACCGGACCCGGCGAGCAACTGGTCGAGGATCGACAGCGAGTCACGGACGCTGCCGCCCCCGGCGCGGGTCACCAGCGGCAGGACGGTCGGTTCGACGGTGACGCCCTCGCGGGCGCAGATCGCCTCGAGGTGCCCGCGCAGGATGCTCGGCGGCACCAGCCGGAACGGGTAGTGGTGGGTGCGTGACCGGATGGTCTGCAGCACCTTGTCCGGCTCGGTGGTGGCGAAGACGAACACCAGGAAGTCCGGCGGTTCCTCGACGAGCTTGAGCAGCGCGTTGAACGCCGCCGTCGTGACCATGTGGGCCTCGTCGACGATGTAGACCTTGTACCGGTCGCGCACCGGGGCGTACCAGGCCCGCTCGCGGAGGTCACGGGCGTCGTCGACGCCGTTGTGGCTCGCGGCGTCGATCTCGATGACGTCGATGGAGCCCGGCCCGTTCGGGGCGAGTTCGACGCAGCTGTCGCAGACCCCGCAGGGCGTCGAGGTCGGGCCCTGCACGCAGTTGAGCGACCGGGCGAGGATGCGCGCCGACGACGTCTTGCCGCAGCCGCGCGGGCCGGAGAACAGGTAGGCGTGGTTGATGCGGCCGTGGTCCAGCGCGGTCGAGAGCGGACGGGTGACGTGCTCCTGGCCGATGAGTTCGGCGAAGGTCGCGGACCGGTACTTGCGGTAGAGCGCGAGCCCCGCTGCTGGGCCGGCCGGGGTCGTCACGGGAGCGAGGGTAGCGCCGGGCTCCGACAGTCTCGGCGGGCTCCGACAGGGGCCTGCCGGGCTCGGCCAGAAGGGGAGAGGACCCCCCGCGCACCCGTCAGAGCCGCCTTATCCTTGCTGCCTTCCGGCCCTGGGGAGGTTCAGAGGATGGACGCCGCGCGGGGAGCCGAGGCCTGAGTCTAGCGGGCGCGGTGGGCCGGGCCCGAACCCGCCGGAGACGGCTCTCTATGCTGTCCGGCGGAGGATTCGCCTAGTTGGCCTAGGGCGCACGATTGGAAATCGTGTTCGGGGAAACCCGTCGGGGGTTCGAATCCCCCATCCTCCGCCCGGAGCTGCGCGCGACCGTCTCGCCACGGTCGCGCGCAGTCCCGTCTCCGGGCCGGGTCCGGCCGTGGATGAGACCATGACCCGCGTGACGACTCCGCGCGGCGACCGGCCCACGGCGCCGCTCGGACACCGCACCGACGTCGTCGCCGGCCGGTTCGCCCTCGAGCAGCCGATCGCGAGCGGCGGTTCCGGGACGGTCTGGACCGCCCGCGACCTCAAGCTCGACAAGCCGTGCGCCGCCAAGGTGATGCGCCGGCGTGACGGCGGGGACCTGCTGCGCTTCGCCCGGGAGCAGGCGGTGCGGCTGCGTCACCCGCACGTGCTGACCCCGTACTCGTGGGCCGCGGAGGACGAACACGTCGTCATCGCCAGCGAACTCGTCTCGGGCGGGAGCCTCGCCACGCTGTCCGGCGACTGGGGGCCGCTCGCCGAGCCGACCGTGGTCGAGGTGGTGCGGCAACTGCTGGTCGCGCTCGGCCACGTGCACGACGTCGGCTTCGTCCACCGCGACGTCAAGCCCGCCAACGTCCTGCTCCACGCCACCGGCACCGGACCGCTCGACGCCTCGCTCGCCGACTTCGGTCTCGCGCTGCGCCCCGACGACGCCCGGCTGACCGAACACGGGACGGTCATCGGCACGCCCGGGTACCTCGCTCCCGAGGTCTTCCGCCCCGAGGTCCCACCCGGTCCGCCGCAGGACCTCTACGCCCTCGGCCAGCTCGCGGGATCGCTGCTCACGGGCGTGCAGCCCGACGGCATCCCCCGCGAGATCTGGCTCGGTCGCATCCGCGACCCGGCCCTGCGCCACACCCTGGCCGCGCTCACCGACGCCGATCCCGACGCCCGCCCGGCCGACGCCGCGGCCGCCCTCGCCCTGCTGGCTCCCGCCCACGGCGACCCGGTGCCCCGGACGGCCGAGGGCGAGCCGGTCGACATCCTCGACCAGCTGACCCACCTCGGCGACGACTCCCCCGCCACCACGCCGGCCGCGCTGCTGCCGCCCCGTTCCCGGGCCACGGGCATCGCGCCGGAGCCGGACGCCGTCCGAGCCGCGCCCACACCGCCGACTCCAGCTGCCCCGGCGGCCCCGGTGCCGCTGGACCGCACCCGTACCCCTCGTCGACGACGGCCGTGGGGCGTCGGCATCGCCGCGGCCGTGCTCGTGGCGGCCGTCGCCACCGCCGTCACCGCGGCCGTCACCGCGGGCGGCAGCTCCGGCGGCGGCACCGGCGGCCCGACGCCCGGCCCGTCCACGAGCGGCACCACCCTGGTCGTCTCGGCCGGGTCGACGTGTTCGTGGCAGCAGCAGAACGACGACGCCGTCACCAGCGGCGGTGCACGGGTCACGTGCACGGCCACCGGTGACGGCTACGTCTGGCGCTGAACGCCCGGGCGGTCAGTCCCGGTTGATGCCCCCGGGCGGCGGCATGATCGGCGGGCTCGCCGGCCGGGGCGCGCGACGGCGACCGAGCAGCAACCACCCGAGCACGATCGCGGCGAGCACGGCCACCCCGACCGACCCGCCCACGAGCGTCGTGCGCTGGGTCGACCACGACGTCGACTCGGCCGCGACCTCGCGATCGTTGTCACCAGCAACGGTCGACGAACCGTTGCTCTGTGCACCGGAAGGATCGTCGGTCGGACCCTGCGTCGGCTGCTCCGAGGCGCCGTAGACCGGCCCCTTCTCCTTGGCGCCGGTCA
Organism: Jatrophihabitans sp. YIM 134969; assembly: GCF_054456675.1. Taxonomy (NCBI): domain Bacteria; kingdom Bacillati; phylum Actinomycetota; class Actinomycetes; order Jatrophihabitantales; family Jatrophihabitantaceae; genus Jatrophihabitans; species Jatrophihabitans sp. YIM 134969. The sequence goes on along the minus strand of NZ_JBTJEQ010000032.1, from coordinate 50,470 downwards.
CGTCGACGGTCAGCGTGTAGGGCACGGCCGTCTTCGTCCCGTCAGCGTCGTAGCCCGCCGAGAAGATGAGGTAGTAGTCACCGTCGATCGCGTACGGCTGGATCAGGCTGTCGTTGGAGTCCCGGTTGGTCCACCGCACCGGGTACGCGGTCGACCCGGCAAGTTGTCCCGCGAGGCCGCCCAGGAACGGCAGAGCTACCGCAGAGCCGACGGTCACGTCGCCGAGCTCCTGCCGCACCGGGCTCGCCGCGTACACCCGGCTCTGCACCCCGCCGAGTTGGGAGATGCCCGGGACCTTCTGGGTGTCGAAGCGGAACGCGAGCTGCTGGCCCCAGTCGAGGTGGACCTTGAAGTAGCGGTCCTCGCCGAACACGATGGTGTCGGAGACGGTCCGGCCCGGTTCGATCGGCACGGCCGAGTTGAAACTCGACCCACCCGTCACCTCCTGCACGTCCTGGCTCGGGGTCGGCAGCGGCGGCGAGGTCCGCTCGGTGGCGGGCTCGGGCAGGCCGGCGGTGTCGGCCGCGGGCTCGGACCGGTAGGCGATCTCCATCGGCAACGGGTCCGCCCCGCCGAAGTTGCGGGTCACGAAGAAGAAGAACGTGCCCTCGGTCGGGCAGCCGGAAGGCCAGTCGGGGCCGCCCACCTCACCGGGCGCCACCACGATCGAGGTGGTGAGGAACTTGCGCAGCGCGGACACGCTCTGCGTGTCACGGCGGATCAAGCAGCCACTGGTGTCCGCCGCGCCGGCGGTCAACGTGGCGGTGAGCAGCATCTGACTGACGATGGCGGAGTCACTGGGCGTCGCCGCCGGCACGATCGTGGCCGACAGGTACGGCGTCTCCCCCTCGTGCAGGTCCACGGCGTAGTACTTGCCGGGCCCGGAACGCCCGTAGTCGTCGCCGCCGTTGGCCAGCGTGTCCTGGTACTGACCGGGAGCGAGCTCCGGTGCGCCACCGGGGCCGGCGCTGCCGACGACGACATCGCCGGTGACGTCGTACGGCTCGAGCCCGCGCGTCACCTGCGTCTCCAGGCTGGTGCCGAGGCTGCCGGCGTCGGACGCGTCGGAGTAGGTGCCACCGGTCGCCTGGGCGATGCAGGATAGCTGCGCCCGGGCCGCGGCGTCGACCTTGAACCCGACGGTGTGGACGATCAGGTCCACACCCTGCTGCTTGAGCTGCTGCGCGACGTCGCACGGCGGCGGCGGGGAGCAGGTGTCCTCACCGTCGGAGACCAGCACGATCGAGCGCGGCCCCTCGGCGGGCAGCGCCGCGGCGGCCTTCTGCAACGACGCACCGATGGGCGTGTAGCCCTTGGCCTGGATGCCGTCGACGGCCGTGGTGAGCGCGGCCTTGTCGACCCGGCCGACGGCCGCCAGCTGCGAGATGTCCTTGCAGCCGGCGGTCTTCTCCGCGTTCGAGGACCCGGTGTGGGTGCCGTAGACGGTCAGGCCGACCCGGGCGTCGGTCGGCAGGCCGTCGACCAGGTTGCGCACGGCCGTCTTGGCGGCGTCGATCCGCGAGCCGGGGGCGTCGGTCTGGTTCATCGACCCGGACGCGTCGAGCACGATCATCACGGGGGCGAGGGTCTCGCCGGTTGCCGGAGCGCCGGATCCCTCGGTGGCGGCGGCCGGTCCGACGGGCCCGGCGAACACGGCGCCGAGTGCGGCGAACGCCGCGGCGGTGAGCGCAACGGCCCGCCAGCCCCGACGGCGGTGGGTGGTGCGTGTCATGACGTCTCCCCTAGTCTTTGCAGGTGCAAACCGATGACTCGATGTTTGCACTCGCGAATTCCGGACGCAAGGACGAGCGATGGTGAACCCTCCCCAACCGAACGACGCCGTGGCCGAACAGATCCGGCTCTACGGCGAGCCGCTCGCCCAGGTCTTCGGCCGGGTGCTGACGGCGTTCGGCATACCCCAGTCCCGCCTCGCCGAGGTCATCGGCCTGAGCGCGCCCATGCTCAGCCAGCTGGCGAGCGGGCGCCGGGTGAAGATCAGCAACCCGGCCGTCTACGGGCGGTTGCTGCGGCTCGACGAGCTCGCCCGGCGCCCGGAGGTCGCGAACGGGGACCCCGCGGCCCGGACCGCCGGCCTGGCCGAGGTGGCCGCGTCGCAGCCGTCGCTCACGACCCGCTCGAGCGGACCCGACGTCGACCTCGACGCGCTCGCCACGGCCCTGGCGCAGCTCGCCCCGGCGACGGTGTTGCTCGACCTCGCCGCCCGGTGCCCCGAGCCGCGCCTCGCGGGCGTCCTGCAGCGCGGCGCGGCAGTGGCCGGGGCGCCGTCAGCCGGACCGGTCTGACCCGGTCCGGCCGACGGCTCCAGCTGGGCCGACGGCTTCAGCCGGAGTGGGCCGACGGCCGGATCCCGGCGGTGTTGCCGCCCGCGGCCTGGGCGGCCGGACGCTCGACCACCGCTCCGTTCTTGCCGCGCGGGAGCTGGTCGGCCGGGGTGTGCGGGTAGAGCTCGAAGGTCCCGGACACGTCGACCAACAGGTTGTTCGTCCCGGCCGCGTTGAACAGGTTGAACCGGTTGCTGTACCCGACCTCGGCGATGGCGTGGTTCGCGATCGTCTGCTTGGCGTTCGGGTTGAGCAGCGACGCGACCGGGCGCGGGTAGTCGTCGTAGGTCGGCCAGACCGTCACGTAGGTCGGTAACGACGGCGCGACCGCGGTGACGTTGCTGTCCAGCGCGACCGTGTCGTAGCCCGCCACGCTGGTCGGGGCGGTGACGGTGTGGGTGGTGCCGGGGCCGAACGGCGTCGTGCCGAGTCCTGAACGGGAGTCGACGATGCGGGTCGGCGAGGCCAGCGGCCGGTACCGGTAGTTCGCCACGAGCCCGCCGTGGTCGAAGAACCCGTTGATGTCGACGACGAGGTCGATCGGCGCGGAGGACACGTTGCGCACCGCGATCCAGGCGCACTGCGGGCAGGAGCTGTCGTTGTAACCGGCCGGGACGATCGCCGCGTTGGAGATGACCCCGCTGGCCCGGTTGAAGTTCAACGTCGACGTCTTGGGGATCGACGGGCCGTTGTTCCAGGTCGTGAGGTAGCCCTGGGTCGTCGGGCGGACCGCGGTGACCGTCACCGACATGGCCGCGATGTTCTCGTCGTCGTTCTTGTACGAGACGGGGATCGAGACCCACGCACCGGCGGGGAGCTTGCCGTAGCCCCAGGTGCGGGTGTCGAGCAGGCGCTCGACCAGTGTCGGGTGGTAGCCGCCACCGGTGGACCGCGCCGCGGTGCCCTTCGCGTAGTAGCCGACGATGTCGGCGATGACCGAGGTGTTGCCGAGGTAGTTGTAGATGTCGATCTGGCCGCCCGCACCGACCGGGACGGTCACGAGGTTCGCGCCCTGCCAGCCGGCCGGGAAGTTGATGCTCGAGGTGGTCGGCCGCGCCTTGCCGGTGGGGTAGGCGGTGAGGTACCCGGGCTTGCTCGGGCGGTCGACGGTGAGGTTGAGGACCACGGCGCTCACGGTCGCGGGCGACCGGGTGACGACGAGGTGCAGGATCCCGCCGGAGGGCAGCGGGCCGCGGTGGCCGCCGAGGCCGCTGCGGGTGTCGAGCAGGCGGGTCGGGCCGAAGGTCCGGTACGTGCCCTCGGCGACGTCGGTCGCGCCGGCGCTGAGCGCGACCTCCCACGGGGTCGCCGTGTCGTGGACGAGGACCAACGTGCCGGTCGAGTTGCCGGCGACGAGCGGGCGTGCCCGCACCACGATGCTGCACGACGTTCCGGCCGCGAGCGCCTGCTGCTTGCAGTCGTTGCCGACCACGCTGAACGCCTCCGGCTGGGCACCGCCGAAGGTCGCATCGTCGATGAACGGCAGCGGCTGGGTGCCGGTCGCCGTGAGGGTGACCGTGCGGTCGGTGTACGCCCCGAGCGAGACGGTCGGGTAGGCCACGGACTCGGTGAGCGTCAGACCCGCGTAGTCGACCTGCGAGTGCCAGCGCACGTAGGCCGAGTACTGGTCCGAGCCACACGCGACCTGCAGGTCGGCGCCGAACGCGGTGAGCGCGTCACCGTCGTAGGTCGCGTCGACGATGGTGACGGAACCGGAACTCGCCCCGAGCGTGGTGCAGTCGCGGTTCGGGAGGTTCCCGACCCGGACGATGGCGGAGTCGGTCCCGCCGCTCGTGCTCACCGCGAGGACCTGGCCGGTCTCCCAAGAGGTGCCGGTCGGCGCGAACAAGTCCAGGCGGATCGTGCCGCCGGATGACGTGAAGCGGGCCGTGTCGGCGTCGAGGGCGACCTTGTCGACACCGTCGCCGGTCACCTCGACCGCACCGCCTGATTCCGCCGCGCCCCCGGAGTCAGCGCCGGCCGAGGCCTGGACGCCGAGCGCGAAGTACAGCGGGGTGGGGACAGTGACCGGCGCGGCGGACGCGGGCGCGACGGCCAACGTTCCGATCAGACCGAGGACGGACAGGCCGACGAGGACAGCACGACGCAACAGGAGCTCCCAGGGTTGACGCCGCTCGTGCAGGAGCGGCGCGTGAAGCTAACACGCTTCACAGGTGGGAAACACCTCGGATGGCCGGTTTACACGACCCTGATCAGCTGTTCTCGGCGATGTACGTGGAGGCGTCCTTGTCGCTCTCGTCGACGCCCTTGCCCGCCGGGTGCTGGTGGTAGAACTTCAGCCACTGCATGGCCAGGTCGCGCCGCAGGTCCGGCGTCGTGGACTTGATGAAGTCGGTCAGCGCGTCGCGCTCCTCCTCGTCCAGGTGCTCGCCGTTCTCGTGGCGGGCCTTGTTGACCGCGTCCCACCACTCCTTGCTGTCGACCTCGTGCTCGCGCGACTCGGCCACGGCGTCGCGGATCGCGTTGTGGTCCTCGATCGCGTCTTCCGTCTCGTCCTCGGGGTCGCCCTCGTGCCCCTTCTTGAGCAGCGCCGGGTAGAACACGGTCTCCTCGGCGTCGGCGTGGGTGTCCAGCCGGGTCGCGAGCGGCTCCCAGATCGCGGTGAGCTCGTCCTTGGTCTTGGCCGAGTCGAGGTAGAAGAAGTGGGTCCGGAGCCACGTGTGGTCTTCGAAGATGAGGTCGACGATGTCCGCTGCCATGCCCGTCTCCTACCCGGTGCGGGCCGCGGCGTCCCGTACGTCGGCACCCCCACACCGGCGAGTGGTCACTTCTCCCCCCGAGTGGTCACGAACTGCTGACCATTCGGGGGGCTTTCTGACCACTCGCCGAGGTGGCGGACGTGACGGGCGGTCAGCGGTGACCGGCGGGTTCCCCGCTGTCGGCGGCGTCGGTCTGCACCTCGCGCTGGCCCTCCTCGGCCCAGAGGGTGTGGAAGACGCCCTCCTTGTCGACGCGGAGGTAGGTGTGGGCGCCGAAGTAGTCGCGCAGGCCCTGGATGAGCGCGGCGGGCAGGCGGTCGCGGCGCAGCGCGTCGTAGTACGACAGCGCCGAGGAGAAGCCCGGGATCGGCACGCCCGCCTGGGTCGCGGTGACGACGACCCGGCGCCAGGCGTCGTTCGCGTCGGAGACGACCGAGGCGAACGCCGGCGCCACGAGCAGAGAGCGCAGCTCGGGGTTCTCCGCGTACGCCTCGGAGATGGTGTTGAGGAAGCGGGCCCGGATGATGCAGCCGCCGCGCCAGATCTTGGCGATGGCACCGGGGTCGACGCCCCAGTCGTACTCCTTGCTCCCAGCGAGGATCTGGTCGAAGCCCTGCGCGTACGCCACGATCTTCGACGCGTAGAGGGCGGAGCGGACGTCGTCGGCGAACTGCGCCCTGTCGATCGACACCGCGCTGCCGTCCGGGCCGGGCAGCTCACCCGCGACCTCCCGCTGCTCGGCGTGGCCGGACAGCGCGCGGGCGAACGTCGCCTCGGCGATTCCGGTGACGGGGATGCCGAGGTCGAGCGCGCTCTGCACCGTCCAGCGGCCGGTGCCCTTCTGCTCGGCCTGGTCGACCACGACGTCGACGAACGGCTTGCCGGTCTCGGCGTCGGTGTGCTTGAGGACCTCGGCGGTGATCTCGATGAGGTAGCTCTCGAGATCGCCCTTGTTCCACTCGTCGAACACGCCCGCGATCTCGGCCGGGGTGTAACCGCCGACGGACCGCAGCAGGTCGTAGGCCTCGGCGATCAGCTGCATGTCGGAGTACTCGATGCCGTTGTGCACCATCTTGACGAAGTGGCCGGCGCCGTCGGGCCCGATGTGGGTGCAGCACGGTTCGCCGTCGACGTGCGCGGAGATCGACTCGAGCAGCGGGCCGAGCGTCGCGTAACCCTCCTTGGAGCCGCCGGGCATGATCGATGGCCCGTGCAACGCTCCCTCTTCACCGCCCGAGACGCCGGTGCCGACGAAGTTCAAACCCTTGTCACGTAGGGCTTTCTCGCGTCGACGGGTGTCGAGGAAGTGGGCGTTGCCGCCGTCGACGATGATGTCGCCGGGCTCCATGAGCTCGGCCAGTTCGTCGATGACGGCGTCGGTCGGGCCGCCGGCCTTGACCATGATGATCGCGGTGCGCGGCTTCTTCAGTGACGCGACGAAGTCCTTCATCGGGCCTGACGGGACGAACGTCCCCTCGTCGGAGAAGTTCGCGACGAGGTCGTCGGTCTTGGCGCGGGAACGGTTGTGGACGGCGACGGTGTGACCGTGACGCGCGAAGTTGCGCGCGAGGTTGCGGCCCATGGTCGCGAGGCCGGTCACGCCGATGTCGGCGGTGCCCTCGGTGGATGCGGAGGAGTCAGGAGTGCTCACCCGACCCAGTCTGCCCTTCCACCGACCTGCGAACCAGGTCCGGTCGGACCCCCCTTCAGCGGCGGCGGGCGACGAGCCGGCACCCCTTCGCCGGCGTCAGCGTGACGTTGCGCGGCAGGGCCGCCTCCGGACGCGGATCGGGGGCCGTCAGTTCGTACCGCAGCAGGGCCTCGCGCAGGATGATCACCGACTCCATCAGCGAGAACGCCGCGCCCAGGCACCGACGGGTGCCGCCGCCGAACGGGATCCAGGTGTTCGGCGCGGGGTTCTGACCGAGGAACCGCGACGGGTCGAAGCGGTGGGGGTCGGGGAAGTTCTCGGGGTCCAGCTGCACCAGCCCGATCGCCGGCATGATCCGCACGCCGGCGGGGACGAGGTGCTCGCCGACCAGGAACGGTTCCTTCGTCAGACGGGCGACCTCCCAGATCACCGGTCGCACGCGCAACGCCTCCTTGAGGACGGCCTCGAGGTACGCGTCGTCGCCCTCGTCGGCCGCCTGCCGCGCGCGGGCCTGGACGTCGGGGCGGCGGGCGAGTTCGTGGAACGTCCAGGCGAGCGAGGTCGCGGTGGTCTCGTGGCCTGCGAGCAGCAGCGTGATGAGGTTGTCGCGGATCTCCTTGTCCGACAGCCCGTCGCCCGCGTCGCGTTGCCGGATCAGCTGCGAGAGCACGTCGGTGCGTTCGGCGAGATCGGGCACCGTCCGCCGCTCGGCGATCTCGGCGTAGAGCAGCTCGTCGAGCTCGGCCGCCACCCCCGCGTACCCCCGCCACGGCGGCAGCACCTTGAGCTTCGCCGACTGCAGCCCGAGGGTCACGAGCAGCGAGGCGTTGACGATCCGGTCGACCGGCGGCGTGAGCGCCGCGAGCCGGGCCGGATCGGTGACGCCGAAGACGACGGTCAGGATGATGTCGCGGGTGACCTCGGTGGTGAAGTCGTGCGCCGCGAACGTCCGGCCGACCGGCCACCGCTCGACGTTCTCCTTGGCCACGCGCGTGACGACCTCGCGGTACCCGTTCAGCGGTGCGCCGTGGAACGCGGGCATCAGCAGTTTGCGGATGCGGAGGTGGTCGGCCTCGTCGACCAGCAGCACCGAACGGTCGCCCATCGCGGGTTCGAGGATGTTGTTGCCCTCGCCCGCGTGCAGCACCGACGTCGAGCCGGTGAAGACGGTCTTGACCAGCGCCGGATCGGCGACGACCACGAAGTCCCGCCCCGGCATGATCCGGATCGAGTACACGTCTCCGTGGCGGCGGCGCAGCCAGCGGGTGAACGCGGGGCGGAACCGCCCGAACACGACGGTCTGCACCAGGCGGGGCAGCGGCGCGCCGGGCGGCAGCGCGGGTTCGCGGGTCGCAGGCGTGGTGCGACGGATCGGGACGACGGTGTCGGTCATGACGGCCTCCTGAACGGCGTTCAACAAGGCTAGCGTGACAGCGCGTCGCAGGTAAAGCGGTCAGGTCCCGCCGATCCGCACGACGGCCCGGCGCACGCGGAAGCGCACCACCTCGCCCGGGCGGCACTGGGCCAGGGCGTCGACGCTCTCCGGGTCGAGCACGGCGATGACCGGGTACCCGCAGGTCGTCGGGTGGTCGGCACCGAACACGATCGGACGTCCGTCGGCCGGGACCTCGACCGCGCCGCGGATCGTCGGCTCCGACAGCAGTTCCCGGCGCACCGCCCGATCCAGCGACGGCCCGGACAGCCGCACCCCCACCCGGTCCGACTCCGGCTCGACGGTGAACTCCGAGGTACCGAACGCCTCGAGCGCCGCGGCCGTGAACCATTCGTCGCGGGGGCCGAGCACGCCGGTCAGCACGGTCGGATCTGCCCGCCGGACCGCCGCCAGGTCAACCAGGAGCGGACCGACGACCGCCCGGCCGACCTCGAACCGGTCGCCGGCCCGCACCGCGCGCCCCATCCCGCTCGCCTCGTCGACCGACCGCGAGCCCAGGACGACCTCGGTGTCGAGGCCGCCGCGCACCGCGACGTAGATGCGCAACCCGGCGGAAGGTCGACCGAGTCGCAGCGTCGCACCGGCCGGCACCCACTGCGGCCCGTCGAACCGTCCGACCCGCTCCCCGACCGCGACCGGAACGGGTGCGCCCGTGACGGCCACCCACGCCCCGGTCGTCGTCCGCAGCCCGAAGCCGCCGAACAGCACCTCGAAGGCGGCGGCGTCCTCGGCGGTGCCGACGAGTCGCTGGGCGAGACGGAAGCCGGCCCGGTCCGCCGCTCCCCCGCCGCCGACGCCCCACGCCGCGTGGCCGGTGCGGCCGAGGTCCTGCACGGTGGCGCCGGCGCCGACCTCGACGACCTCGAGGGTCACGCCGCCTCGAACCGCACGGTGTCGCCGGGCGCGAGCACGGCCGCGGGGTACCGGTCGGCTCGCCAGAGATCGTCGAGGGCGCGGCCGATCAGCTGCCAGCCGCCCGGCCCGAGCTTGGGGTAGACGCCGGTGAACGCCCCGGCCAGGCCGACGGCGCCGCGCGGCACCTTGGTCCGCGGCGAGGGTCGGCGCGGCACCTGCAGGCGGTCGTCGCCGCCGGCGAGGAAGTAGAAGCCGGGCGCCATGCCGATGAGCGCGACCCGGTAGGTCGGGGCGGTGTGCGCGGCGACGACGTCGTCCGCCGAGAGGCCCGTGAAGCCGCAGACGTCGTCGAGGTCAGGGCCGTCGTAGGCGACGCGCACGAGCCGGGGTTCGGCCGCGGTCGGGGGCGGGAGCTCGTCGGCCGACGCCGCCAGGGCCACGAGCCGGTGGCCGAGCACGGTCGGGTCGACGCGCGCCGGGTCGAAGCGGACCAGCACCGTCTGCAGGCCGGGCATGGTCTCGACGACGCCCGCCTCATCGGTCAGCCGGGCGCGCAACGCCGTCACCGCCGCGGCCGAGTCGACGTCGACCAGCAGGGCCTCGGCGCCGTAGCTGCGCACGCCGACCACGGCCATCAGGGCAGCCGGCTGCCCGGGATCCGCGGGAACCGGTCCAGGCCGAAGACCTCGATCTGCGGCGGTCGCTGCTGCACGAGCACCGCGCCGTCGACGACCAGGCAGTGCCCGGTCACGTACGCGGCGTCGTCCGAGACGAGGAACAGCGCGGGACCGGCGAGGTCGTCGGGTGAGCCGCCGCGGCCGAGCGGGACGGTGGCGTCGCGGCGCTCCTTCGAGCCGCCCTCCAGGTGCTCGGGGCGGGTGGCGATGAGCCCCGGCACCAGCGCGTTCACGCGGATCCCGTACGGCGCGAGCTCGAGCGCGAGGCTGCGGGTCATGGCCTCGATCGCGCCCTTGGACGCGTCGTAGCCGACCGCCCCGCGGTGCGAGCGGGTCGCGCCGCCGCTGCTCATGTTGACGATGACACCCCGCCCGGCCGCGGCCATGATCGGCGCGACCCGGTCGATGAACAGGTAGTGGCCCTTGAGGTTGGTGCGGATCATCGCGTCCCACCAGTCCTCGTCGCCGTCGAGGAAGTGCCGCAGCGTGACGACGTCGCCGGCGTTGTTCACGAGGATGTCGACGGTGCCGAACCGGTCGACGGCCGTCTGCACCACCCGGTCGACGTCCTCGGCGCGCCCGACGTCGGCCGGCACCGCCACAGCCGTCCCGCCCGCCGCCGTGAGCTCGGCCGCGGCGTTCGCCGCGCCGTCCCCGTCGAGGTCGGCGATGACGACGTTCGCCCCCTCGGCTGCGAACCGCCGCACGATCGCCCGCCCGATGCCGTTCGCCGCGCCCGTCACGATCGCGGTGCGGCCCCTCAGTTCGTCGTGCGGCTCGCGCATGCCCGCCCTCTCCGGTGTCGGTGACCGAGTCGCCCGCAGGCTAGTGCGCGGGGCGTCCGCCCCGCCGACACGCCCGTGCCCTTCACCGCCCGCAGGGCCCGGGACGACCGGAAGACGGACTTTCGTCACCCCCCCGGCCCACCGACCACACCACCCCGAACACGAACGACCGCCCGCGTCCGGGGGACACGGGCGGTCGTGGGTGCGAGAAGAGGCGTCAGCGCCAGCCGAGCTCCGGGGCGACGTGCGTGAGCAGCGACTCGAGCACGTGGGCGCAGTAGTCCACGCCCAGCTGGTTCGGGATCGTCAGCAGCAGCGTGTCGGCCGCGGCGATCGCCTCGTCCTCGCGCAGTTGCTCGACCAGCTGGTCCGGCTCGCCGGCGTAGGTCTTGCCGAAGCGGGCCTTGCCGCCGTCGAGGAACCCGACCTGGTCACTGCTGCGGGTGTCGTTGCCGAAGTACGCCCGGTCCTCGTCGGTGACGATCGGGAAGATGCTCCGGCTGACCGAGACGCGCGGCTCGCGGGGGTGGCCGGCGTCGGCCCACGCCTTGCGGAACCGCAGGATCTGCTCGGCCTGCAGCTGGTGGAACGGGACGCCGGTGTCCTCCGACAGCAGCGTCGAGCTCATGAGGTTCATCCCCTGCTGCGCGGTCCACTCAGCCGTCGCGCGTGTGCCGGCGCCCCACCAGATCCGGTCGCGCAGACCCTCCGAGTACGGCTCGATGCGGAGCAGTCCCGGCGGGTTCGCGAACATCGGGCGCGGGTTCGGCTCGGCGAACCCCTCACCGCGGATCACGTCGAGGAACACCGAGGTGTGCTCGCGGGCCATGTCGGCGTCGTCCTGGCCCTCGCCGGGGACGTAGCCGAAGTACTTGTAGCCCTCGATGACCTGCTCCGGCGATCCCCGGCTGATGCCGAGCTGCAGCCGGCCGCCCGAGATGAGGTCGGCCGCGGCGGCGTCCTCCGCCATGTACAGCGGGTTCTCGTACCGCATGTCGATGACGCCGGTGCCGATCTCGATCCGGCTGGTGCGAGCGCCGACCGCCGCCAAGAGCGGGAACGGCGAGGCCAGCTGCCGCGCGTAGTGGTGCACCCGGAAGTACGCACCGTCGGCACCGAGCTCCTCGGCCGCGACCGCGAGGTCGATCGACTGCAGCAGCACGTCCGACGCGGAGCGCGTCTTGGAGTACAGGGAGTCGGACCAGTGTCCGAACGAGAGGAACCCGATGTGCTTCATGGCCGGTTGAACGCTCAACCACCGGGAAGTGTTCCGGGATGCACGACGCCCCGCGTCCATCCGAACGCGGGGCGTTGTCCTTGGCGGTGGCGGTGGGATTCGAACCCACGGTGGTGTTACCCACACACGCTTTCGAGGCGTGCTCCTTTGGCCGCTCGGACACGCCACCGCCGATGAGGGTAGCGGACCGCCTGGTGGGGCAGCCTGCCTGTATGGCGACCCCGGAGATCCCCTCCCTCCCGTTCCACCACGGCCACGCGGGCGCGATCCCGATTGTCGGCTTCGGCACCTGGCAGGCACGCGGCGACGACGCGTACGAGTCGGTCACCACCGCCCTCGAGCTCGGCTACCGCCACGTCGACACGGCCTGGATGTACCGCAACCACACCGAGGTCGGGCGGGCGATGACCGACAGCGGCGTCGCCCGCGACGACGTCTTCCTCACCACCAAGATCCCGCCGGACCGCGCCGGTCAGGCCCGGGCGACGCTGGAGAAGTCGCTCGAGGACCTGCAGACCGACCACCTCGACCTCTGGCTCATCCACTGGAGCGACGGCTCCGCGCTCGTCCCGCTCTGGGAGCAGTTGCTCCAGGCGCGGGAGGACGGCCTCGCCCGCGCGGTCGGCGTCAGCAACTACTCGATCAGTCAGATCGACGAACTGACGAAGGCCACCGGCGTCGCACCGGCGCTGGACCAGGTGCGGTGGGGGCCGCCGGACTACGACCCGGGCTTCGCCGCCGACCTCACCGAACGCGGGGTCGTGCTCGAGGGCTACAGCGCGCTGAAGATCACCGACCTCGACGACCCGGCGCTGGTCCGCATCGCCGAGGAGCACGCGGTGACCGTCCCGCAGGTCATCTTCCGGTGGCACGTGCAGCACGACGTCGTGGCCATCCCGAAGTCCGTCAAGCCCGAGCGCATCGCGCAGAACCTCGACGTCTTCGACTTCGAACTGTCCGACGACCAGATGGCGGAGGTCGACGCCCTCGCCGACCGGTAGTCGGACGGGGCCGCGGATCCTAAAGTCACTCCACGGAGAGAACCGGTCGCCGTTGCGGTATGGGCTCTGAAGGGGAGACTTCCGACCCCGTTCCCGACCACCAGAGGATTCTCATGGCGCCCGTTCCCACCCGCGAGGACAAGTTCAGCTTCGGTCTGTGGACCGTCGGCTGGCAGGCCCGCGACCTGTTCGGCGAGGCGACCCGCCCCGTGCTCGCCGGCGTCGAGGCCGTGCACAAGCTGGCCGACCTCGGCGCCTACGGCATCACCTTCCACGACGACGACCTGATCCCGCCCGACTCCTCGGCGACCGACCGCGACCGGATCATCACCGAGTTCAAGGGCGCGCTCGAGGAGACCGGGCTGGTCGTCCCGATGGTGACGACCAACCTGTTCGGCGATCCCGTCTTCAAGGACGGCGGCTTCACCAGCAACGACCGCGGCGTCCGCCGCTACGCCTTGCGCAAGGTCATGCGGAACATGGACCTCGCCGCCGAACTGGGCGCCGAGATCTACGTGTTCTGGGGCGGCCGCGAGGGTTCCGAGGTCGACTTCGCCAAGGACGTGCGGTCCGCTCTCGACCGGTACCGCGAGGGCATCGACCTGCTCGCGCAGTACTCGATCGACAAGGGCTACAACATGCGGTTCGCCATCGAACCCAAGCCCAACGAGCCCCGCGGCGACATCCTGCTGCCCTCGATCGGTCACGCGCTCGCGTTCATCTCGCAGCTCGAGCACCACGAGATGGTCGGCATCAACCCCGAGACCGGGCACGAGCAGATGGCGAGCCTCAACTACACGCACGGCATCGCCCAGGCGCTGTGGCAGGGCAAGTTGTTCCACATCGACCTCAACGGCCAGAAGGGTCCGCGCTACGACCAGGACCTCGTGTTCGGGTACGGCGACCTGCTCCAGGCCTTCTCCACCGTCGACCTGCTGGAGAACGGCGCGCCCGGCGGCGGGCCGACCTACGACGGCGACCGCCACTTCGACTACAAGCCGCTGCGCACCGAGAACATGGACGGCGTGTGGGAGTCGGCGCTGGCCAACATGGAGCTGTACCTGACGCTGCGTGACCGGTCGCGGGCGTTCCGCGCCGATCCCGAGGTGCAGGAGGCGTTGGCTGCGGCCCGCGTCGCGCAGCTGGCCGAGTCGACGCTGAACGACGGCGAGAGCTACGACGACCTGCTCGCCGACCGCAGTTCCTACGAGGACTACGACCTCGAGGGCGCCCGGAACCAGGGGTACGGCTACGCCCGGCTCCAGCGCCTCGCGCTCGAGCACCTGCTCGGGGTGCGCTGACCCACGTCAGAACGTTGCCGACGACGCGAGCGGGATCCCGCTCGCGTCGTCGGCGTTCAGTGGGCGGCGGGCGCGGCCGGCTGCTCGGGCCGCAGCACGCCTGACGGCAGTAGCAGCGCCGTCAGCACGGCGCCGACGACGAAGATGCTGCCCGACAGCAGGAACGCCGTGGTGTAGCCGTGGACCGCGGCGAGGACCTGCTCGTCGGACCGGGTGTGGGTCCGGGCGAACCGCACCGTCGAACTGGCCGCCAGGGTCGACAGCAACGCCGTGCCCACCGAGCCGCCGACCTGCTGCATGGTGTTGACCATCGCCGACGCCACCCCGGCGTCCTGGCGTTCGACGCCGTAGGTCGCGCTGCTGATGGCGGGCGCGAAGATCAGACCGAACCCGAGGCCCAGGACGATCAGCGACGGCAGCACCCCGCCGGCGTAGCTCGACGTCGGCGACAGCCGGGCCAGCAGGAACATCCCGAGGGCGCCGAGCGCCATGCCGGTCGGCACCAGCGGACGGGGACCGAAGCGCGGCAGCAGCACGATGTTGGCGTTGGTCGACGCGGTGACGATGCCCGCGGTCAGCGGCAGGAAGCTCAGCCCGGTGACGATCGGGCTGAAGTCCTTCACCTGCTGCAGGTAGTACGTGAGGAACAGGAAGACGGCGAAGATCGCGATGGCCGACAGCCCCACCGCGAGGTACGAGGTCCCCCGCACCCGGCTGGCGAGGACCCGCAGCGGCAGTAGCGGGTGCGCGACGCGGCGCTGCACGAGGACGAACGCGCCCAGGAGGACGACGCCCGCGACGATCGCGGTCAGGGTGACGGTGTCGGTCCAGCCGTCGGTCGCGGCGTGCGAGAAGCCGAAGACCACGAGGAACAGCCCGGCCGATGCGAGCAGCGTGCCCGGCACGTCCAGCTTCGGACGGGTCGCCCCGCGGGCGTTGTGCAGCAGGGCGACGGCGCCGACCACCGCGACCGCGGCGAACACCAGGTTGACGTAGAGGCACCAGCGCCACGAGAGCCACTCGGTGAGCGCACCGCCGAGCACGAGGCCGACCGCACTGCCGCCGCCCGCCACCGCGCCGAACACCCCGAACGCCTTGGAGCGTTCGCGGGGGTCGGTGAAGGTCGTGGCCAGGGTCGCGAGCGCCGCCGGCGCCAGGAGCGCACCGAAGATCCCCTGCAGGACGCGCGCGCCGACCAGGACTCCGAACGACTCCGCCGCGCCGCCCAGGGCGGAGGCGACGGCGAAGCCGACGAGCCCGACGATGAAGGTGGTCTTGCGGCCGAACAGGTCGCCGAGCTTGCCGCCGAGCAGCAGCAGGCTGCCGAAGGCGAGGGCGTACGCCGTGACGATCCACTGACGGTCGGTGTCGGCGAACCCGAGGGCCTTCTGGGCCGAGGGCAGCGCGATGTTCACGATCGTCGCGTCGAGCACGACCATCAGCTGGGCGATCGCGACGACCACCAGCACCAGCCAGCGCCGCGCGTGGTGGGGTGATGCGCCGTCCTGCGGGCCGCCCGGGTGGGCCGCACCGGTGGGAGCGGACGGCGGGACCACCTGCGTCCGGGCGTCGTCGGATCCGGTCGTCGCGTGCGTCATGGAGCGCGGTACCTCTCGCAGGTGGGACCGCGCGAAGACCTTCGGCGGCGCGTCGACCCGAGGGCCGACCTCGGTCGCAGTGACGCGGCCCAGCTCCCGGCCCAACCTCCGCCCCGCCGAGGGTGTTCCGGTCTCCCGGCCGCCTGACGCGACCCGAACACGCCGGACGGCCCGCGTCCACCCTCAGGGCGTGCGGCGCGCGGCGAAGAAGTCGTCGAGCACCGCCTGACACTCCATGGCGCGAACACCTCCGACGACCTCGGGGTTGTGGTTGAGCCGGGTGTCACGCAGGACGTCGCGCAGCGATCCGGCCGCGCCGTACGCGGGGTCCCACGCGCCGAACACCACCCGCGCCACCCGGGCGAGCACCAACGCGCCGGCGCACATCGTGCACGGTTCGAGCGTCACCGCCAGCGTGCAGCCGTCGAGCCGCCACGTCCCGAGCGCGGCGCCGGCAGCCCGCAGTGCGACGACCTCGGCGTGACCGGTCGGGTCGTGGGTCGTCTCGCGTTCGTTGCACCCGACACCGATCACGTCGCCCGCGGGCGAGAGCACGACGGCTCCGATCGGCACCTCGCCGCGGTCACCGGCACGGCGGGCGTGCTCGAGAGCGAGGGCGAGAGCGGCGTCGTCGGCGGGGCGGACGATCACCGGCGAGCGGGCGAGACCGTCCGAACGGCCGCGAGGTAGTCCTCGGCGATGTCGAGCCGCTCGGCGATCTCCTCGAGCATCTCGTCGGGGTAGGCGTCGAGGTCGTCGACGATGTCGGTGAGGTCGTCCTCGGACACCCCGAGGTCGGAGAGCAGGTCGAGGTCGCCGATCGGCCAGACCTCGTCGAGTTCGTCCTCGTCGGGGGGTTCCTCGCCGAGACGTTCGAGCACCTGCTCGGCCAGTGGGTACTCGACGGCGGCGGTGAGATCCGACAGCAACAGCGCGATCTTCGGGCCGTCCATGCGGGCGAGCACGAAGAACTCGTCGTCGACGGCGGCGGCGACGAAGGGCCCGCCCTCGGACGGTTGCGAGCGCAACGCGGCGAGCAGCACGGTGAGGTCGTCGAGGACGGTCGGGGGCAGCGGCTCGACGCGCCAGCGGCCCTCGCTGCGGCTGACGGCCACGGCGAACCCGACGGAATCGGAAGTCGTGGCGGTCACACCCTCATGGTGGCACCCCGGAGGACCGCGGGGGAAGGAGGATGTCGATCCCGGGGCCTTAGGGTTGAGCGTCGTGACTGCTTCCTTCGGCCGCGTCGCCGTGCTCGGGCTCGGCCTCATCGGCGGCTCACTGGTCCGCGCGGTGCGCCACAGCGGCCACGACGTGGTCGGCTACGACCCCGACGCCGCGACCGTGTCGGCCGTGTCGGCCAGCGGGTTCCCGGTCGCGGCGAGCGTGCAGGGCGCGGTGCACGGCGCCGACCTCGTCGTGCTCGCCATGCCGCTGCCGGAACTGGCCGCGGCCGTCGAGGCCACCGCGCCGCACCTGGGCGCCGGGGCGGTGCTCACCGACGTCGGCACGCTGAAGCTGCCCGTCCTCGAGGCCGTCCGCCGCCTCGCCCCACGCGCGCGGTTCGTCGGCGGCCACCCCCTGGCCGGCACCGAGTTCAGCGGCTGGCTGGCGTCGGACCCGATGCTGTTCCGCGACGCCCCGTGGGCGCTGACGATCGAGCCCGACACCGACCTCGAGGCGTGGCTGGCCATGGCCGAACTCGCCTGCGACCTCGGGGCGAAGCCGGTGCCCACCACCGCCGCCGAGCAGGACGCCGCGGTCGCGCGGGTCATCGGTCTGCCGCACATGCTGGGCGAGGCCCTCGCGGTCAGCGGCATCGCCGCGGGGCCGCTCGCCCTGAGTCTCGCCGCGGGCTCGTACACGTCCGGGTCGCGCGTGGCCCGCACCCGGCCGCCGCTGGTCGCGAGTTGGTGTGACGGCAACACCACCCTGGTCGATTCCCTCGACGACGTCATCGCCGAACTGCAGCAGGCGCGCGACGCCCTGGCCTCCGGCGGGTCGGTGCTCTCGCTCGCCGAGCAGGGCCACGCCGCGCGGATCGGCTGGGAACGACGCCTGTTCGGTCCGGTCGAGCTCTCCGGCGATCCCGAGTCGCTGCGGGCCCACGGGCGCGCCGGTGGTTGGGTGACGGCCGTCCTGCGCGACGACGACGGTGTGCGCCTGCTCGGGATGCGGCCGCGGTGACCCTCTCCGCATCGCAGGCCGGGCCGGGTCCGGTGCTCGTCGAAGTCGAACGCGGCGGGGTCGTGGAGTCGGTGCACACCGGTCACCTCGTCGTCCTCGGCCCGCGGGGCGACCTCGTCCTCGAACGCGGACGCCCGGACCTGCCAGTGTTCTGGCGCTCCGCCGCCAAACCGTTGCAGGCAGCAGCAGTCCTGTCAGCGGGCGTCACGCTGACCCAGGAGCAACTCGCGATGGCCGCGGCCTCGCACGCGGGCGAGCCGGTGCACGTCGAGGTCGTCACCTCGACGCTGGCCGACGGCGGCCTCGACGAGAGCGACCTCGGCTGCCCGCCCGCCTGGCCCCTGGACCCCGCGGCCTTCGCCGCGGCCTACGAGGCGGGGCAGGACGGCCGACGGATCTTCATGAACTGCTCGGGCAAGCACGCCGCGCTGCTGCGGGCCTGTCAGCAGCAGGGATGGCCGACCGCGGGCTACCTCGACCCGGACCACCCGCTGCAGCACCACCTGCGCGACACCCTCGAACAGATCGCGGGCGAGAAGATCGCCGCGTCCACCGTCGACGGCTGCGGGCTACCCCTGCACGCCCTGTCACTGCGCGGCCTCGCCCGCAGCTTCCGTGAGCTGCGGGAGTCGCCGGTCGCCGAGGCCATGCGGGCCCGGCCGGTACTGGTCGACGGCACGGGCCGGTTCACCACGCGCGTGCTGGCGGGCGTCACCGGCGTCCTGGCCAAGAACGGCGCCGAGGGCGTGTTCGCGGCGGCCCTGCCGGGTGGGGCGGCGTTCGCGGTGAAGATCGACGACGGCGCGGTGCGGGCGGCCGAGGTCGTCGCCGGCGCCGTGTTCGCCTGGCTCGGCGCCGACGGTGACCTGCCGCCGTCGACCCAACCGGTGCTCGGCGGCGCCGACGTGGTCGGCAGCGTGCGCGTGCGCGCCGGTCTGCTGGACGGCTGAGACCCCGCGCACGGCCCCGTCACACCCGGCGCGTGCCCGGCGCGATCACGTCGTAGCCTCAGCGCTCATGAGCGCGAGCGCGCCGGACCCAGGGGCCGGCGGAGTGCTGGCCGCCCCCGGCGACCCGTCACCGCCCCCGTCGGGTGTCGGTCGGGACGACCCGTCGGTGCCCGCGCCGACCCCGCCGTCGAAGAACCACGACGCGATCGCCAACCTCGTCGACATCCCCGAGCGCACCGGCTACCGGATCAAGCGGGTCCTGCTCGGCCCGCCGCTCGTGACGGCCAAGCTCCACGAGGAGAAGCTGTCCAAGAAGGTCGCGCTCGGCGTGCTGTCGAGCGACTGCATCTCCTCGTCGGCGTACGGCACCGAGCAGATCCTGCTGGCGCTGCTGGTCGCGTTCGGCCTGTCCGGCTTCCAGATCCTGCTGCCGATGACGGCCGTCGTGCTCGTCGTGCTGCTGATCATGACCCTCAGCTACCGCGAGGTCGTCATGATCTACACCCGCGCCGGCGGGTCGTACGTCGTCGCGCGCGACAACTTCAACCGCGGCACGGCCCAACTCGCGGCCGTGGCCCTGCTCATCGACTACATCGTCACGGTCGCGGTGCAGTCGTCGGCGTGCGTGGCGGCGGTGACCTCGCTCGCGCCGACCCTGGACCCGGTCCGGCTGGAGATGACGGTCGTCATCGTGCTGGTGCTGGCGTACGCCAACCTGCGCGGGCTGCGCGAGGCCGGGCGGGTGTTCGCGTTCCCGACCTACTTCTTCGTCATCTCCGTCGGCTCGGTGATCATCATCGGGATCATCCGGGAGATCCTCGGTGATCTGCCGGTCTACGACGCCGGCGCCACCGAGGGCATGATCAAGGTCCTCGACGAGCACAACCCGATCCTGTCCGGCGCCGCGATCTTCGTACTGCTGCGCGCGTTCGCCAACGGCGGCGCGTCCCTGACCGGGCTCGAGGCGATCTCCGACTCCGTCAGCGCGTTCCAGAAACCCAACGGCCCCAACGCCCGGCGCACGTTGTCGATCATGTCGTTGATGCTGGGCTCGCTCGTCGCGGGCATCTCGTGGCTGGCCTACGAGACCCACGCGACGCCCTACGAGTCCGGCTCCCCGACCGTGCTCTCGCAGGTGGCCAAGGCCGCCTTCGGGGACTCGGTGGCGGGCCGGGTCGGGTTCGCCGTGGTGCAGATCGCCACCGCGCTGATCCTGTTGACCGGCGCGAACACCCCGTTCACCGGCTTCCCGTTCCTCGCCAACTTCGTCGCCGAGGACTCGTTCCTGCCCCGGCAACTGACCCGCCGCGGGCACCGGTTGGCCTTCAGCAACGGCATCATCGTGCTGACGATCGTGGCGCTGGTCCTGGTCGTCGTCACCCGCGCCAACGTCAACCTGCTCGTCCCGCTCTACGCCATCGGCGTGTTCACCGGGTTCGCGCTCGCGGGCTACGGCATGGCGAAGTACCACACGATCCACAAGGAACCGGGCTGGAAGAAGAAGTTCTGGGTCAACCTGGCGGGCGGGGTGGTGTCGACGCTGGTCGTCGGGATCTTCGCCGTCGTCAAGTTCACCGAGGGCGCGTGGGTGGTCATCGTCGCGTTCCCGATCCTCTGGTACGCCACCCTGCGCCTCAACCGGCAGTACCGGCGGGAGTCGCGCGCGCTGGACCTGGTGACGAGCTTCCGCAAGGACGGCAAGGGCCTGCCGCACTACCCCCGGCACGTGGTGCTGGTGGCGGTCGACCGGCTCGACCTCGCCGTGCTGCGCGCGGTCCGCTACGCCGGCTCGCTGCGCCCCACCGAGATCCGCGCGGTGCACATCATGCTCGACAACGAGGTGGCGCAGCGCCTCGAGCGGTCGTGGATCGAGCGCGGCCTGGGCGACCGGGTGCCGCTGGAGATCGTTGAGTGCCAGGACCGCCGCCTCATCCGCGCCTCGACCGAACTCGCGCTGCGGACAGTCATCCAGGACCACGCCGAGGTCACCGTCCTGCTCCCCCGCCGCACCTTCCCGCGGTTGAGCTCGCGGCTGCTGCACGACCGCACCGCCGACCGCATCGCCGAGGCCGTCGGCCGCATCCCCCACGTCGCCGCGACCATCGTCCCGTTCGACACCACCCTCGACCCGGCCGTCGAGGACCGGATGGAGGAGCAGCAGGAGCGCGCCGCGCAGGAGAAGGCCCTGCCGCCCACCCGCGTGGTCGAGGAGGACGGCGGCCGCGAGGCGATCCGCATGGAGAAGGCCACCGCCCCCGCCGAACCCCGCGCCGACGGCACCAGCCCCATCGGCTCGGTCAGCTGGCGGCAGCGCGTGGTCGTCGAAGGCCGCATCACCGCCGTCCAGATCGGCACGTCGGCCGGCAAGAGCCTCGAGGCGCAGCTGTTCGACGACACCGGCGGCGTCCGCCTGCTGTTCATGGGCCGCACCTCGATCCCCGGCATCGAACCCGGCACGTGGGTCCGCGCCAAGGGCACGGTGGGTGAGTACAAGGGCCACCTCGCCCTCGCGAACCCCACCTACGAGCTGGTCGACGACCCCGCGTCCGTCGACACCGAGACGTCCGACACCTGATCCCTGTCGTTCGGGTGCGGGCGGCTGGTCGCGGCGCGCACGATGTGCCCGGTAGCAGGCACATCGCGGCCCGATGTGCCCGGTAGCGGGCACGCCGGTCGCTCGTGTGCCCGGTAGCGGGCACAACGCCGGCGCCCGACCGCCGAGCCGGCCCGTCGGAGCCGAGTGCCCGCCGCGCCCACCGGGTCGCCTAAACTCCCCTGGCACGCCCTCATCGTCTAGTGGCCTAGGACGCCGCCCTTTCAAGGCGGTAGCACGGGTTCGAATCCCGTTGGGGGTACTTCGCTACAGGCCCCGTCTTTGCTGGGGCAGAGGCACTTGCCTCGACCTGGGATTGACCGCCGGTGCAACGTTCAGTCCGCAGAAAGTCCGCAGACAGTCCGCGCTGACGCGCCGCGTCGAGGGCGTCGGCCACCTCGTCGAGCTGGTCCGCGAACAGGTGGCCGTAGAGGTCGAGCGTCATGGTCGCGGTCTTGTGGCCGAGCATCGACTGCACGACCTTGACGTTGGCGCCGGCCGCGATGGCGAGGCTCGCGGCGGTGTGGCGCAGCAGGTGGGGGTGGAAGCCGGTCAGGCCCATCGCATTCGCAGCGTCGGTCAGCACGGTGCGCTGGAAGCTCTGGGCGCGCAGCGGACCGCCGCGGACGCCCGGGAAGACCAAGTCCTCCCGGCCCTTGCCCGCGACGTGCTCGGCCAGCTCATCGACGAGGAACCGGGGGATCGGCACCGCCCGCCGCTCGTGGCCCTTGGGCGTGCCCCAGACACGCTCGCCGCGGACCAGCGTCACCGACTCGGCGATGGTGGCCCGGCGCCGCCGGAGGTCGAGCCGGCGGACCCGAAGCGCGGCCATCTCACCGAACCGGACGCCGGTATAGGCGAGGAACAGCACCGTCAGCCGGTGCGGCCCGCACCGCTGCGCGAGCTCGTCGACCTGGTCGTGGGTGAGGTAGACGTGCTCAGTCGCGACGATGCGCGGCAGGTTGACGCCGTCGGCCGGGTTGCGGACCAGCCGCCCGTCCTTCACCGCGAGCTTGAGCACCAGCGACAGCGTGCGGTGGATCTTGTGCACCGTCGACGGTGACGACTCGAGCATCAAGCCCGTGACCCAGCGCTGGATCTCGGCGTGGGTCATGTCGGCGATGCGCCGCTCGCCCCACTCGGGCAGCACGTGCTCGCGCAGGATGCCTGCGTAGCGCTCCCACGAGCTCGGCTTCAGGTGCGACTGTCCCTCGAGCCACTCCTTGGCCCACTCGGCGACCGTCACCTGCGCCCGGGCCGGATCGACCCATGCACCGGTGTTCACCGCGGTGACGACGCCGTCGAGCCACCGCTGCGCGTCGACCTTCCGCGTGAAGTGCCGCGCGTGCTCGCGGCCGGCCGGGTCGCGGTACCGGGCGCGCCAGCGCCCGTCGTCCCGCCTCGCGATGCTGGCCATGGTCGCCCCATCGTCGCACCGCTCCGCCGCTCCAGTCGCGCGCTGAGCTACGCATTGCGCAACCCAACGCCACACGCCGCTTCCCTCCGCGGCCCCCGCTCGCGACCCTCGACAGCACGACAGCCGGACGCACACACCTCATGCACTTTTGGTCGGCGCGGGTTCCGTCGTGACGAAACGAGCGACGAGGAGGACGCCGTGAGCCGTGACAGAAAGGCTCGCGAACGAGCCCGCCGGCGCGAACAGGAACGCCGTCGCGCCGCCCGGTCGACACCGTCAGCAATGGCGGACGAGGACCTCACCGACGCCCAGCAGCGCAGACGCGCCGCCTCGACCTGCGCCTGGTGCGGCGGCGCGATCGACGTGAAGGAGACGGGCCGGCTGCCGAAGTGGTGCTCACCCTCGTGCAGGCAGAGAGCATGGGAACAGACCCGCGCCGCCACCTCCGGCCGCAGCGCCGTCGAGGTCGTCGAGCGCCGCGTCAAGGTCGCGTGTCGACCGCAGGCGCCCGCCGCTCCCCCGCCACCAGCGCGCCGGGACTGGCCGGCCGAGCTCCGCCGCTTGGCTCACGATCTCCACTCGGGCGGCGTCTACCAGCGCGACCTTGCAACAGTCGCAACAGCCGTCAACGAGGTCGTCGCGGCAATCCGTCGCCGCGAGTCGCACCTCATGCAGGGATAGATCGCCGCCACGCCTCAGCCGCCGTCCCGCGCCTTCTCTGCCTACGCTGATCCTGTGGCGTAGCGACTGAGGCGGTCACGCAGCCCGATAGGCGGGCGGACGGAGCGCGGCCCGCCAAACCGGGCTTGCCTCCTTCGGGTCGCAACGGAGTTGTACCTGCCCAACATCTCCGCTGACTAGACGAACATGACTTCCGAGCGTAGCGATCGACGCCAAACGCCGTCTGTCTTCCTCTGTTTCCGGCGAGGTTCGCGTTGGCGCGGTCTGAAACACAACACCAGCTCGATCGCCGAGAAACTTTTGGTCCGTCTCGCTCGGAAGCGGCCGCCGACCGGCACGGTAGGGCGCAACGACCGCAACGGCGCCGTCGTCGAGAAGTTGGCTCCAGACCTCGTCATTCTGCGACGTAGGCGAACCGTGATGAGGCACTTTGAATAGCGAAGCTTTCTGGGCGGGCGCAAACGTTGCCAGTACCGCCGACCAGCCACACCGTTCCGGTCCGTTCGTCAGATCAGAACCCAGCAGAATCGAAGCGTTACCAGCTTGCACCCACAGCGCGATAGCTAGCTCATTAGGGTCGATGAATGCAGACTCTTTCAACTGTTCTTCCGACGTGAAGGCTTCGTGCAACTTCTGCATCGCTAGCGTCACCGCCTCGTCTGACGGCGATAGAGCTCGCACTTCATACTCCTCAGATTCGAGGAGGACCCGCCCCTCTACAGCTCTCGCAACAGGCGATGCAGGACTGCCAGACTCGATTCGTTTAACAACTTCTCGGCCGATCGCGGCGATCTCAGAATTGGTACGACCGGTGGCTGCTGCCGCGAGTCCCTCATCGAAAGATATGAGGTTCGCAAATTCGCGAGGTCCTATGGCCTGAGGCAATACAAACCGCGCCGCTGGCGCATCGGCGAACAGGTCAGCGATGCCTCGAAGGTGGTCGTCGTGAATGTGGGTTGCAACGATAAGCTTTACGTTGTCTAACGTAACACCTAAGCGCTCGAGGTAAGAACGCGCTGCGGACCTACCGGTGGTCCGATCTAAACAAGAATCAACGACAAGCCATTCACCGCCCGGAAGGTGCAGAGCGATGGATTCACCGACGCCTGGACCAAAGAGGGAGACCTCGAGCTCCTCCACTGCCGGCGGCTCGTCTTGCGCCGCACTAGTCACCCATCGCCGCCGCGAGCGTAGCGGCGAGCGAACGCGCCCGCTCGTCGCGCGCCACGATCTCCTCCGCAGTCCACCGCCCGGGCCATTGCATCACCACTGATGCCGTCCGAGCCGGACGGCCCCGGCTGTTCACAACCGTTCGGACCGTGAAGTAGAACCGCGAGCCGGGCTTGATGCGATCCGCGTCAAGATCTGAGATCAAATGAAGGTCGAACTCCGCTTCAACCACTGTAAAATCCTCAGGCCTCGACATTTTTGCACTGAAGTTCCGAGCGTAAACTTGCGTGATAACGCCCTCCCACTTCTCAAGCCCATCGATGAAATACGGTTGAGCGGGCCGCAATACTCTCTTTTGCTTGCGCAAGCTTGTTGCGTCGCGCATTCGCTGTTCGTCAACTCGCGATGCGGTAGTTATCAAGGTCGATTTCTGCGACCTCGATGTCGAATCATCAACGGTGTCTGCTTTGATGCGATATACCACTGGCTCCGACGGCATCTCAAAAGTAAACCCCGACGAGGAGTCATCCCTTGCGTTACTGACGCTATAATTGGCATGAATCGACGAAGTAAGCAAAGACGTCATTCGGTTAGCTCCAGTACCCTAGCGACAAGCACATCCGCACGAGCCATTGCGTTAGTCCAGTCGTCACGCAAGATTTCAATTGCAAGCGGGAAGTTCTCTGGCTTCGGCTCGAGGGCAACTTCCGCAAAGAATCGAGGGTCGTCGCGTCCGCTCACAGGTTCGTCGTACTTCTGAAGTACGTAATGATCATTGTGTGCTATGTAAAGACCGAACTTGACAGCCTGAGACGGCTCCACCGTTTCGGATAACCGCCCAACATAGGTGTCTGGTCGCACAGACCAAATGGTTGAACTCCGTAGACCAGGTGCGGTCAGGAAGCTCTCCCAGAAAGCTTTAGGCATGATGGCATCGCCAGCTGCGTGATACTTCTCAGCACTCGGCAGTTGAGCATGCGCCGCTCGATTGATCCCAATAGCTACCAGCGGAGTGTGAGGCAAAGTTTGCAAGATGCCTAACACAATATCGCGGGCGCGCTCACGCTCTTCGACACGTTCCGTCTCGACTTGAAGACCATCGCGAGTGACTTGAAGTCGAAACCAATCCGTTTTCAAAACTGAAACTTCCGGTGAAATCACCTCGACTTGGACATCTTCTTTCGGACTCACGAGCTCCTGCGCTGTGAGCCACCCTGGAGCAACAATCGCGGGATTGAAAATTCCCCGGACCACGACGGAGGTCAGATCCATCTCGATGGGGGGCAGCACCGTTAGCAACCGTCGTCGGACTGTCGAAGACCGGGCATGAACGTGAGGCTAGCCCAGACAAAGCTGTCTGAGCTGTTTAGTTCACTTGCCACGCCGCCTCGTCGCGTCGCTTCGACACAAGACCAGGCGTCGCGCCCCAGTGTCGGCAGCGTTTCTTCACTGTCAGCCTCGATGTGACGTGCCTCTCAGGACCCGCTGCTCACCTTGCGTTGCGGGTGGGCGGGCGCATCAACGGCACCCGGACCGGCCCAGTCGAAGGCCGGCTCGTCGTCGGCCGTCTCTCACAGCGACCAGCTCGCCGACAGTGCGGCAAAGCAGCGCCGTAGAGCTATGTGCGCCAGCGCCGTCCATGATCTCAGCCGCGTCCGCCGAGGCAACAACCGCTCTAAGTTGATCTTCGCTAGTCCGCAAACAGTCCGCAGGACGTCCAAGCTGGGCTCGTAACAACCAGTTCCAGCCAGCAACCACCAGCAGCATCTAGCCCAATGAATACGGGGCCTCTAGCCGTCCAGGCCCGGAATCGCTGGTTGCTCGAAAACTGCCCTTCTCGGACTTTCAAGGCGGTAGCTCTCGGCCCGAAGTTGCGTCGGGCCGCCTTGCCTCGAGGTCGATCGAGGAGTTGTGGTTCCCCGCTTCGGCGTGTCGGGCGCCCACGACACCGGGCGTGGACCGCTCGGCCGCGTTCAGCTGAACGCGGCCACCGCAGACGAGGCCGCCTTTTCGTCGACCGAGGCGCTGGACCCTCCGCAGCACCAGCTGCGCCATGGCTCCGTCGCCGACCGCGTTCACGTGAACGCGGTTGGCCCGCTCAGGTGCGTCGATTGCGACGACCCGTGCGATGCAACCCGGGCACCAGCGCTCAGCCCGGTACGGCGATCAGCTTGACCGCGACCCAAGTACCCCCGCCGAATTGCGGGTGTACTGAGAGCGTCGCGTCGGGGGCGAAGGAGCGGCCGATCCCGACGCCCCGGCCTGGCGCCGTCGACGTGAACGACTCGGCGATCAGGCGAGAACGGTTCGAGCCTGACCGTGCTCGCGACCCCGTGGCCTGGGGCACCCACAGCTCCCGATCCCGCCCCCGACAGGCCGCGACAGCGCTCCGTCTCGCGCCCAGCGCGAGGGAGGCCCGGATCAGTCCGGCAACGCGCCCGCGTAGACGACATCACCGGCGACGTCACGGAGCTTGCGGTTCGTGTGCTGGCTCGCCGTGCGCAGCCGGTCGAACGCGCCGTCCTCGTCGACCTTCAGCGTGGCCATGAGGATGCCCATGGCCGCGCCGATGCGGCGGGCGGCGACCAGCGCCGCCTGCAGCTGTTCGATCTCCGCCCGGTCGGCGACGCCCTGCTCGACCAGCGAGGCCAGGATCTCCCGGTCGACCTGTGACTGCTCCTGCAGACCCGCGATGGTCTCGAGGTCCTCCTCGCGCTGCCGCTGCAGCTCCTCCACCCGGTCCGTCGCGGACCGCTCCTGCGCGTCGTCGTGCCCGTGCACCATTCACTCCACCGTGCCGTGTCGAGCGCACACCCCGAGGTCTCGAAGGGCCCGACCGACGAAACGCTACTGGACGGCGGCGAGGCCGCAGCCGTCGTCCCAGGAGGAAGACCCCCAGACGCCGACAGCCGGCCGGACCCCCATTCGACGGGGTGTCCGACCGGCCGTCGCCGATCAGCAGAACCGCGGATCAGCCCGCGATCTGCAGCGCGAACACGTGCATCGCGAGGCCCGAGACCGGGCCGTCACTGACGTGCGGGAGGGTCACGTACTGCACCGTCTTGCCGGCCTGCAGCGGCACCGAACCCCAGTACATGCTGACCTGCTGCGTCTGCCGGCCCTGCGCCGTGTAGTTCAGGTACGGCGTCGAGGTCAGCACGTCGCTGGTCGCGGTGCCGGCGTTGGCCCACCAGTCCTGGTAGGACAGGTCGTAGGCCTGCGTCGTCCCGTCGGTGTAGACGATCGTGCCGCTGCCGCCCGCCGTGCCGTTGTTCGAGGCGCCGGCGAACACGAGCGTCGTGCCCGACCCCGCGACGTCGACCGCCTGCCCGCTGGCCACGATGTTGTCCGGCGTGCCGGGCGCGACGTCGGGCCAGGTGATGGTGAGGCCGTCGTGGGTGACCGGCTGACCCGGCGTGAGCGACGGCGTCGCCGCGGCCAGGGCCTGCGCCGAGAAGCTCCGACCGCCACCGTCGAGGCTGGCGGCCGCGATGTTGTTGTCGTCGGAGATCCCCACGTTGTCGAACGCCGCGGTCGGTGAGGCGAACGGCTGCTGGACCGTGACCGCCGTGCTGGCCGATCCGGTGCCACCCGGCGAGGTGAACGTCGCCGACGCCGCGAGCGTGGCGCTGCCGCCGGTGCTGCCGGTCGGCGGCTTCACCTTGAACCGGGCCGTCACCGTCTGGCCCGCGGCGACCCGCGGGTAGCTGGTCGGGTCGAGCGGGGAGACCTTCCACCCGGCCGGCGCCTTCAGTGTCAGCGTCACGCCGGTCAGCGGCGAACCGCCGGCCGGGTTGGGCAGCGTCACCGTGGCGGTGAACGACGAACCGGACGCGGTGAGCGCCGGTGCCTCCACCGTCAGCGGTTCCCGCACGGCCACCGGCGTGGAGCCGGTGACGCCGTCGACGGTCGCGGTGATGGTCGCGACCCCCGGGGCCTTGGCCGTGAGGTGCCCGGCGGCGTCGACCTTCGCGACCTTCGGGTTCGAACTCGCGTAGGTCACCGTGGTGCCCGACAGGTCGACGAACGACTGGTCGTCGTTGACCGCCTCGACGATGCCGTCGGCCTTCACGTGCTGGTCGGCCTGCGCGGTGTCGTCGGCGATCCACGGGTTGGTGCCCGAGAGGTCGAGACCCTGACCCGGCGTGAAGGTCGTCTGGTCCGGCTGCACCGTCACGTACGCGACGTGCGGCGTGAGCGTGCCGGAGACCGCGACCGGCAGGGTGGCCACCGGGTGGCGGGCGTCGGTGGCGAGCTGGAACCGCCACTGACCAGGGTAGACGACCTGCTTCTGCTGCGACTCGTCGTACCGGGCCAAGGCCCGACCCGAGAGGGTGATGCTCACCTTCTGGGCCTGCCCCGGCTGCAGCTTGGCCGTCTTCTTGAACGCGACGAGCTGCTTGGTCGGCAGCGTCACGCCCTTGACCGCCGGCGGGTCGACGTACACCTGTGCAACGGTCGTCCCGGCGCGGGTGCCGGTGTTGGTGACCGTGAACGACAGGGTCGCCGAGCCGTTGGCGTCCATGGCGGTGCGGCTCATCTTGACGCCCGAGTAGGCGAACGAGCTGTAGCTGCCGCCGTAGCCGAACGCGTAGGTCGGCGTCCCGGTGAAGTACTGGTACGTGCGGCCGAGGCCGTCGGTGTCGGCCGGGGCGAGCCCGTAGTTGGTGATCGCCGGCAGCTGGCTGTCGTTCTGGTACCAGGTGAAGTTCAGGTGCCCGTCGGGGTTCTGCTTGCCGAACAGCACGTCGGCGAGCGCGTCGCCCTGCGACTGCCCGTTGTACGCGCTGAACACGATGGACGAGAACTCCGAGGCGATCCCGGCCAGGTCGACGGGGCCGTCGGTCTGCAACGCCAGCACGGTGCGCGGGTTGTGCAGCGCCGTCACCTGCGAGATGAGCGACGTGTAGTTGCCGGGCATCTCGAGGTTGTTGCGGTCGTTCTCCTCACCGGCGGTCGCGCCGTCGGTGCCGGCGGTGACCACCACCAGGTCGGCCTTCCCGATCGCCGCCGTGGTCGCCGCGGAGCACGCCGCGGGCGTCGTGGCCGCGGTCGAGGTGCCGCAGGCGTCGAACCGGATGTCCGTGCCCGCCGGCAGCTGCTTGGTCAGGCCCTGCACCAGGTTCGAGGTGTAGGTCGGCGAACCCGAGTAACCGCCGAGCGTGACGGTGTTCGCGAGGTTGCCGAGCACCACGACGTGGTGGGTGGCGGCCGGGCTCACGGGCAGCAGCGCCTTGCTGCTGCCGGTCATCGCGCCGTTCTTCAGCAGCACGATCGCGTTGTCGGCGACGGTGCGGGCGAGCGCCTGGTGCTGCGGGCTCTCGATCTGCGCGCGGGTGATGCCGGTCCACGCCACGCTCGAACGCGGGTCGAACTCGCCGGTCTGGAAGCGGACGGTGAACAGCTTGGTGAGGTCGTCGTCGATGACGTTCTCACTCAGCAGTCCGACCGCGATGGCCTGCTCGATGCCGGTCTCGGTGACCTCACTGCCGGTGCAGTCGACCTGCGTGCCGGCGCGCAGCGCCATGGCCTCGGCGCCGGCCGCGCCCGGGATGGTCTTCCCGGTCGCGGTCTCGGTCCAGACCGTCTGGCCGTTCACCTGCGCGGTGGTCCACCCCGGTGGCGCCCAGTCGTGGCTGAACTGCGAGTAGATGTCGCCGACGCCGCCGCAGTCGGAGGTGATGTAACCGCCGAAGCCCCACGTGCGCTGGGCGAGCTCGTTGGTCGTGTAGGTGTTCGCGGGCGACGGCGTGCCGTTGATGGCGTTGTACGACGTCATCAGGCCCGAGACGTGCGAGTTCTCGACCAGGTCGCGGAACTGCGCCGTGTAGTAGTTGCGGATGTCGGCGTCAGAG
Source organism: Jatrophihabitans sp. YIM 134969 (assembly GCF_054456675.1). NCBI lineage: Bacteria > Bacillati > Actinomycetota > Actinomycetes > Jatrophihabitantales > Jatrophihabitantaceae > Jatrophihabitans > Jatrophihabitans sp. YIM 134969. The sequence goes on along the minus strand of NZ_JBTJEQ010000032.1, from coordinate 19,997 downwards.
GCGTTGGAGCTGCCGCTGTGCCGGGTGTCCTCGGTGTTGTTGAGGGCGAAGTGCTTGGCCGTGGCCGCGACCTTCAGGTACGGCGAGGTCGAGGTGCCGTTCAGGGTCTGTCCCTGCATGCCGTCGACGAACGCACCGGCCATCTGCCCGACGAAGTACGGGTCCTCGCCGAAGGCCTCGTCGGTGCGGCCCCACCGCGGGTCGCGGTCGAGGTTGACCGTCGGTGCCCAGTAGGTGAGGTTGCCGTAGGCGTTGCGGTCCGGGCCGATGTTGTTCTGGGCGTTGCCCCACAGCGACTTGTCGAGCTCGCCGCGGATCTCGTCGGAGATCGCGGTCGTCTCCTGCAGGGTCAGCTGCGGGTCCCAGCTCATCGACGACGCCATGTTCGTCGGGAAGCTCGTGGCGTGCGGGCCGCCGGAGGCCGATCCCGAGTTGGTGTTCGCGCCGAGCAGGTTGATGCCGTGCTGGGCCTCGGACCAGTACGTGTAGGCCTGCACCCCGAGGCGCGGGATGGCGGGGGCGCTGTTGGTGCGCAGCTGCCCGACCTTCTCCGGCAGCGTCATGCGCGAGACCAGGTCGGCGGCCCGTTCGGAGAAGGAGTGGTGGGTGTCGAGGTAGATCGGCGTCGGCGTGGCCGCGGGCGCGGCGCTCGCGGTGGGGGCGCCGGTTAGGGCGACGACGCCCGCTGCGGCGACGACCACCCCGATCAGCGGACGGGCGACGCGGCGGTGCGTCGCGGGAGCACGGGTCATGCGGACCTCCGGGAGGGGACGGGGACCGGTCGTGATCAGCCGGGTGACGCCACCTGTGGAAGAGGTGTGCGTCACACTGAGCAACATCCGCCGGGTTTGTACAGAAGTCAAGACCCGAACCGGGACGAACGTGTTCGAGAACTGTCAAGACCGACAGATCGCGCCCATGCCAGGCCGCCGTCCGGCTTGTACGGTGACGCCCGTGTCCACCGGGCCGCCGTCGCGGGAACCCCCGCCGAACCTGCGCCTCGAGGGTCGACTGCGGGTGCTGACGGCCCTCGCCGACGGCCGGCCGCGCTCGCGTGCCGAGCTCTCCCGTTCGACCGGACTCGCCCGGGCGACCGTCGGGTCCGTGCTCGCCGACCTCGACTCCGAGGGGCTGGTCGGCGACGCCGGGACCGTCTCCCCCTCGGGCGACGCACCCCTCGGCCGACCCGCCCGCGCCGTGGCCCTGCGCCAGGACGCCGCGTTCGTCGTCGGCGTCGACATCGCCCGTGACCACCTCCGCTGCGTGCTGTGCGACCTCACCGGGACGGCCGTCCACGACACCGGCCCCATCGAGTTCGACATCGAGGGCCGACCACGCGAGACCCTCGACGCGGCCGCCGACCTGGTCCGCACCGCAGCCGGGGGCGCAGGCGAGCGGCCCCTGCTCGGGGTCGGCGTCGGCATCGCGAGCCCGGTCGACCGGCACACCGGAGCCCTGCGCAGCGAGGGCATCCTGCCCGGCTGGACGGGCGTGGAACTCGTCCCGGAGCTCGGCGCGCTCGTGCCGGCACCGGTCGGCGTGGTCAACGACGCCAACGCGGGCCTGCTCGCCGAGTCCCGCCTCGGGGCGGCGCACGGCGTCTCCGACGTCGTCTACGTCCGCCTCTCGGCGGGCATCGGAGCGGGCGTCATCTCCGACGGCCGGGTCGTGACCGGAGCCGGTGGGCTCGCGGGCGAACTCGGACACGTCACGGTCCGGCCCGACGGCCTGATCTGCCGGTGCGGCAACCGCGGCTGCCTCGAGACGGTCGCGAGCCCGCAGTACCTCGCCCGGCTGCTCACCGCGAGCTTCGGACGCCCGGTCAGCTCCGAGCAGGTGGTGGACCTCCTGCGGTCCGGACACCGTGGGACCGCCCGGGCGGTGGCCGAGGCGGGTGAGGCCGTCGGGCAGGCCCTCGCCCACGCCGTGATGATCCTGAACCCCGCACTGATCGTGGTCGGCGGCGAACTCGCCGAGGCGGGCGAGGTGCTCTTCACGCCGATGCGCCGCGCCATCGAGCAGAACGTGCTCAGCGCCCACGCCGAGGAACTCACGATCGTGCCGGGTCGGCTCGGCGATGCCGCGGGCGTCCTCGGGGCCGCGTCGCTGGTCCTCAGCGACGCCCCGGCTCGCCTGGCCGCCCTGCTCGGCCCGGCCGGCGTGCCACCCGGGTGAACGGCCGCGCAGCCGGAGGGTAGAGTCTCCGGGGTTGCTCACCTCGTGTGACGCGACGCGCAAGGCCCCGTAGCGCAGTTGGTTAGCGTGCCGCCCTGTCACGGCGGAGGTCGCGGGTTCGAGTCCCGTCGGGGTCGCCTTGCGGAAGGCGACAGGCCCTCACCGGTTACCGGTGAGGGCCTTCGTCATGTCCGGGGCTGCCTCGGCCGCCTCCTCGCGGCGCTGCGTGCGCAGCCACACCACGAACCCGACGATCACCAGGACGGCGTACACGCCGTAGAGGATCGCCGACGGGTAGAGGTGCGCGTCGACCAGCAGCGGCACCCCGACGGCGTCGACGCCGATCCAGATCAGCCAGAACTCGTTCCAGCCGCGGGCCATGCCGTAGGTGGCGAGGAAGCTGCCGGTGAAGATCCAGGCGTCGGCCGTCGAGGTGTAGTTGCCGTAGTACGTCCCGATCTGGCCGAACACCCACGAGAACAGGGCCGTCCCGGCCGCGCCGATCACCACGATCTGCGCCCAACCGCTCCAGCCCGCCCAGTGCGGACGCACCGGCGGCACCACGGGCGCACCCTCGGCGTCGTTCGCGGTGAGCGCGGCCCGCTTGGACTGCTGCCAGCGCCACCAGCCGTACACCGAGACGACGGCGAACATGACCTGTCGGCCGGCCTGGCCGTAGAGGTCGTGGTCCTGCGGGGTGTTGAAGACGCCACCGAGGAACACGGTGAAGAGCAGGACGTTGCCGATGATCCCGATCGGCCACGCCCACAGCCGGCGGCGCATGCCGCCGACGGCCGAGGCCAGTCCGAAGACGTTGCCGACGATCTCGCGGTACAGGATGTCGGCGCCCAGCACATGCCAGTGCGCGTTCAACACCGTCTCGAACACGTTCACGCGGGGGCTCCGTCTCCTGGGATCACACTGCTCCCCTGCCAACCGCACGACGGGCCCGGATCATCCGCGGACGTGACCCGCGCCGCACCCGGCGGCTCGGAGACCGGCTACGGCAGGATCGCGTCGACGTACCCGCCGTCGGCCCGCACCGCCCCGCCGGTCGTGGCCGAGGCCCGGTCCGAGCACAGGTACACGACCAGGTTGGCGATCTCCGCCGGTTCGATGAGCCGCTGCAGCAGCGACTGCGGCCGGTGCTCGCGCATGAACCGCTGCTGCCGCTCGTCCCAGTCACCCTCGGTGCCGACCAGCTGGGCGACGAAGTCCTCGACCCCGGGCGTGTGGGTCGGCCCGGCGATCACGGTGTTGACGGTGACGCCCGACCCGGCGACGGCCTTGGCGAAGCCGCGGGTGACCGCGAGCAGGGCCGTCTTGGTGACGCCGTAGTGGATCATCTCGGCCGGGATGACGACCGCCGAGTCGCTCGCGATCTGCACCGCGCGCCCGAAGCCCCGTTCGACCATGCCCGGCAGGTACGCCCGCAGCATCCGCACCGCCGACATGACGTTGGTCTGGAAGAACCGCTCCCAGGTGGCGTCGTCGATCTCGAACGGGTCGACCGAGCCGAAGATGCCGAGGTTGTTGACCACGACGTCGACCTGCGGCAACGCGGCGAGCACCGCGTCCGCCCCGGCGGAGTCGGACAGGTCCGCCACCACCTCGACCAGGTCGGCTCCGGGCACGTCGGCGCGGATCTGCCCGATCGCACGGGCCACCCCCTCGGCCCCGCGGCCGTTCACACCGACCCGCGCACCTGAGGCGGCGAGCCCGCTCGCGATGGCGAGGCCGATGCCCTGGGTGGATCCGGTGACGAGCGCGGTGCGTCCGGTGAGGTCGAGGTCCATGGCCCCGGAGTCTGCCGGATGGCCACGCCCCGCCCGCCCGGTAAGCTGTCCGACGTTCGACGGCCAGGTAGCTCAGTTGGTACGAGCGACCGCCTGAAAAGCGGTAGGTCGGCGGTTCGACCCCGCCCCTGGCCACCGACACCGGAGCCCCGCAGCCGCCACGGCTGCGGGGTTCCGTCGTTCTCGGGCCACCAAGGCTTCGGGCCCGGCGGGCAGGATCGACGCCGTGATCCGCACGCTGCACCCCGACGACCTCGACCTCGTGCGCGACCTGCGCCGCGCGCTGCACGACCACCACGCGGCCCTGCCGCCGGTGCCGGGGTACCGGGTCCGGGAGTTCGCCGTGGCCTGGGAGGGGTGGCACGCGGGCGCGCGGCGGGTGCTGACCGAGGGCCGGGGCGTGGTGTTCGTCCACGACGACGGCGGCGCACCGGACGGCATGGCGTACCTGTACGAACTCGACCCGGCCGACCTGGTCCGGCCGATCGTCGAACCCACCGGGCCCCACATCGAGCTGTCGACGTTGGTCGGCGCGGCGCACGCCCGCGGACGCGGGATCGGCAGCGCCCTGCAGGGCGCCGGCGAGGAGTGGGCCCGCGAGCGCGGCGCGGTCGCGCTGCACATCCGGGTGCGGGCGAGCAACACCGACGCCACGCGGCTCTACGAGCGGCGCGGAGCGCACCCGGCGTTCGGGAGCCTGGTCCAGCCGCTCTGAGTCAGGCGGCCGGTCCCACCTCGGCCGCGACCCGCTCGGCGAGTTCGCGCAGGCTGAACGGCTTGGACAGGTACCCGCTGGCGCCGGCCGACTCCGCCAGTGCGAGGTCCTCGGGCTGACTGCGGGCGGTCACGACGAGCACGGGGGTACGGGCGACGGCGTCGTCCGGGTCGGACCGGACGGCCTCGAGCACCTCGATGCCGTTGCGGCCCGGCATCATCCAGTCCAGCAGGACCAGTGCAGGGAGCAACGATCGGGTGGCGTCGAGGCCCTGGTCGCCGTCGGGCCGCGTGTGCACGTCGTAACCCAGACCCGAGAGCTTGAAGAAGACGAGCTCACGGATGTCGGGGTCGTCGTCGACGACGAGGATCCGGGGAGGCGTCACGCCGCACCTGCGGCCGCGGCCGCCTCGACCCGTGCCGGCAGGGTCACGGTGAAGCAGGTGCGCACACCGGGCTCGGACTCGGCCGTCACGGTCCCGCCCGCCATCTCGACGACCTTGCGGACCAGCGACAGGCCGAGACCCGTGCCGCTGACGGCGAGGCGTTCGGAGGCGGCGGCGCGGAAGAACGGGTCGAAGACGCGGGGCAGGTCGGCCGCGGTGATGCCGACGCCGTCGTCGGTGACGCTGATCGCGACCGTGTCGTCGGTGCCCGCGACGTCGACCTCGACGTGCCCACCCGCGCCGGTGAACTTGACCGCGTTGGTCAGCAGCGCGTGCAGCACCCGCCCGAGCAGGCTCGCGTCCATCTCGACGAGCGCGCCGGCAGCACCGGAGGTGACGACCGCGATGTCCCGGGCGTCCGCATCGGCCCGCACGCCCTCGACCGCCGCGGCCAGGGTGGAGTCGACCTCCACCGGGCAGCCGTCGACCCGCAGGACACCGCGTTCGATGGACGACATCACCAGCAGGTCACCGACCAGGTCGCGCAGCCGGCCGGCGTTGCGGGCGATGGTGGCGAGCGCACGTCGCTGGACGGGGGCGAGGTCCCCGAGGTCGCCCTCGGTGAACAGCTCGACGTACCCGAGCACGCTGGCGAGCGGGGTCCGCAGTTCATGGGAGACGGTCGCGAGGAAGTCGCTGCGCTGACGCTGCAGTTCGCGCAGTTCCGCGCCCGCTCGGCGCTCGCTGGCCAGGGCGTCGGCGACGGCGCGTTCGGCCTCGCGCCGGGCGGTGACGTCGTGCAACTGGGCGACGTACCGCCGCGACTCCTCCGGTTCGACGCCCGGCACGACCAGGGGCGACAACCCGACGACGACGCTGCGGCGGGTGCCGTCGGCGCGGATCAGGGCCAGCTCGCGGCGACCACCCGGGCTCGCGGACGCGGCGTCGAACACGTCACGGACCACGCCGTCGCCGACGTCGCCGAGCAGCGGGGCCGCGCCGCCGACCAACGCCGAGGCGGAGTGCCCGACGAGGCTCGCGAGCGCGGTGTTGGCCTCGACCACGCGCCACCAGCCGCCCACGTGGTGTTCGACCAGGGCCATCGCGGAGGGGGCGTCGTCGAACGCGGCGCTGTACATCTGCTCGCGCAGGGCGATCGCCGCCTGCGCGCGCCGCTCCTCGGTGAGGTCGCGGACGATGCAGGCGAAGCCGATGTGCTCGTCCTGGCGGTCCCGCAGGGCGCGCAGGGACAGCTGGCACCGGACGCGGCGGCTGTCGTCGTCGACGAGCCACACCTCCTCGCGGTGGGTCCCGCTCGTGAGGGTCTCGCGGAGCAGGGCGTGGACCAGGCCGCGCTCGGCGGTGTCGGCGGGGAAGACGACGGAGAAGTGCCGGCCGACGACGCTCGCGGACGGGTGCCCGAGCAGCCGTTCGGCGGCGGCGCTCCACACCGTGACGACGCCGTGGACGTCGAGGGCGAACATCGCGTACTCGCGGGCACCTTCGCCGACGAGGTCGAGACGTTGTTCGGCGGCCGTCAGCGCGTCACCGAGGTCGTGCTCACCGGTGACGTCGCGCAGCAGCCAGAACACGCGGGGCTCGCCGTCGACCGGGGTCGCGGGCTGCATCGTGATCTCGATCCAGCCGGGGGCTCCGGGGTCGACGGCCTGCAGCGGGTTGCGGACCCGCAACTGGGTGGTGGAACCACCGAGGGCCGCCTCGACGGCCGGCAGGCACCGCTCGGCGAGTTCGTGGCCGGCGATCTCGGCGACGCTGCGGCCGAGGAGGTCTTCGGGCGCCATGCCGGTGCGCCGGATCCAGTGACCCGCGGCGTCGACCAGTCGACCGTTCGCGTCGAGCATGCCGACGGTCACGCCCGGCATGCTGCGCAACGCCAGCTCGAGGCCGTCGACGGCGAGCGACACGGCGGGACACCTCCTGCACGGCGACTCGGACCCGGGGGTCGGTCCGGTGCGGACCGGGGGGATCCGCGCGGCCAGCATGCCCGTCCGGGGACTGCTTCACACCGATGTCATCCAGGTCGTTCCCCGCACATCCCCTGCCAGGGAGCACGGAGGGGACGAACGGGACGACCCGGGCCCGACCAGGAGGTCGGACCCGGGTCGCGGGTCGGTTCGGGGCGTCAGCCGCGCTGCGACTCCACCGGCGCCTCGTGCGCACCGTGGGCGAACCGGCCGTCGGCCTCGACGGCCGAGACCAGGTCCTCGACCCGGACAGCGTGGGCGTCGTCGACGATCTCGTGCCGCCCACCCTCGGGACCGACCAGCTGGTCGTGCCCGTTCGCAGCCACGGAGGTGGCCCGGTCGCGCTCCTCCGCGGTCGCGGTGGTGGCGGGGGCCGTCGTGCCGGTGCCGGCCGCGGCCGCGGTGGCGTCGTCGACGCCCTCACGGGCCGGGGTCTGCTCCGGCGCCGACGCCTGGCCGACGGTGGTCCGCAGCGGGACCTCCTTGAGCAGCAGGCTCAGGAAGAACGCCACCGCGAGGACGGCCGCGCCGACGAGGAACACCAGGTCCATCGAGTTGCTGAAGCCGATCTTGAACGGGTCGGTCAGGACCTTCGGGAAGGAGTTGAGCAGCGAGGTGTCGTTGAACGCCGCGCCGCTCTGGACCAGGTCCAGCACCTTCTGGCCGTCGGCCGTGCCCGCCACCGACTGGAACGCCGGGTCGGCCTTCGCCGCGTCGTACGCGGAGCCGGTCCTGGTCGGCAGGACTGAGTACAGGATCGAGAGGAACACGGCGACTCCGAGCGTGCCGCCCATCTGGCGGAAGAACGTGGTCGACGACGTCGCCACACCGATGTCCTGCGGGCCGACCGCGTTCTGCATGGCCAGGACGATGGTCTGCATGTTCATGCCGAGCCCGAGGCCGACGACGGCCATCGCGAGGTCGGCGTAGACCAGCGAGCTGTCGGCGCCGAGCTGCCAGAGCAGCAGCATGCCGGTGACCAGCAGGACGCAGCCGATGATCGGGAAGATCTTGTACCGGCCCGTGCGCGAGGTGATCTGACCGGCGATGACCGAGGCGGCCATGATGCCGAGCACCAGCGGCAGGGTGAGCAGACCCGCCTTGGTCGGCGAGGCCCCCTTCACGATCTGCAGGTAGAGCGGGATGAGGGTGATGGCACCGAACATGCCGACACCGACGACGAACGACTGCGAGGCGCCGACCGCGAACGGGCCGATCTTGAACAGCCGCAGCGGCAGCAGCGCGCTGTCACCGGCCCGCTTCTCGAACAGCAGGAAGGCCACGAGGCCGATCACGCCGATGGCGTAGCAGACGAAGGCGTCGACCGAGCCCCACCCCCAGGTGCGGCCCTGCTCGGCGACGATGAGCAACGGCACCAGCGCGACGGCGAGGGAGACGGCGCCGGCGTAGTCGATGCGGACGCCCTCACGGCGGGTGTGCGGGAGGTTGAGGTTGCGGTAGACGACCCAGAGCGCCGCAGCGGCGATCGGGACGTTGATGAGGAAGATCCAGCGCCACCCGGAGAAGCCGAGGATGCTGCTCTGGCCGGCGAGCGCGCCGCCGACGACCGGGCCGAGCACGCTCGAGGTGCCGAACACGGCGAGGAAGTAGCCCTGGTACTTCGCCCGCTCGCGCGCCGGGATGATGTCGCCGACGATCGCGAGGGCGAGGGTGAACAGACCGCCCGCGCCGATGCCCTGGAAGGCGCGGAACGCCGCCAGCATGTACATCGAGGTGGCGAACGCACACGCGGCCGACCCGATGATGAAGATCGTGATCGCGGCCATGAAGAACGGCTTGCGCCCGTAGATGTCGGACAACTTGCCGTAGAGCGGCGTCGCGATCGTCGAGGTGATGAGGAACGCGGTGGTGACCCAGGCCTGCGCCGAGAGGTCGTGCAGGTCGTCACCGATGGTGCGGATGGCGGTGGAGACGACCGTCTGGTCGAGCGCGGCGAGGAACATGCCGAGCAGGAGCCCGACCAGGATGCGCATGATCTGCTGGTGGGTGAAGCCCGCGGCGTTCTTCTGCTGGGACTTGTCGAGCTGGACCGTCGCAGGTGGCTCGGTGGCGGTGGACATGGTTACTGCTCCTTCTGCGCGGCGGGTGCCGCGGGTGGCGGTGCGATGTGGTTCGAGATGTCGGTGGTGAAGCGCTCGAGCAGGTCCGCGAGCGTCGCGCAGTCCTCGGGTGACCACGCGTCCAACGTGCCGGCCAGCTCCCGGGTGCGGGCCTCGCGGAACCGGTCGACGGCCACGCGGCCGTCCTCGGTGGCGACGAGCAGGCTCGCCCGGCCGTCACCCGGATCGGCCTGCCGCTCGAGCAGGCCGTCCTTGACCATGGCGGCGACCTGGCGGCTCACGGTGGAGGCGTCGGCGCCCACGGCCTCGGCGAGCTCGGTCACGCGCTTGGGGCCGGTCATGACGATCTTGGCCAGCACCACCCGGGTGGTCCAGTCGGCGCCACCGGCGCCGGCGTGCGCGAGCATCTGGGCTCGCGCCCGCTGCAGGGTGTGCACGGTCTGACCGAGCTGGTCGGCGAGCCGGCCGACGGCCGCCAGCTTGTCGGGGGTGGTGCCCGGCGTCTCGCCCGTGGGCGGGTCGACGTCGAGGACGGAGGCGCTCACGGGCGCCTCATCAGGTTGGTTGCTGAAAGCAACTGCTTGCATGACACATGCAACAGAATGCCCGCTGCACGCATCCTGTTCCAGTCGGGACGGTCGGATCCGGTCCGCGTCACGTTCGGATCAGGTCAGGGCTCCGGGGTGGCGTCGAAAGACCCCGGAACGCGACAGAGGCCGCCACCCGTGTGCAGACGGGTGACGGCCTCGGCCGTGGAGCAACGACGAACCGGGGGAACGTCGCAACGACCGGTTCGGGGGATCCAGTCGTTCGTGTGGAGGTGTGGTGGTGCGGGCCCTGCGAACCGGCAAGCCCCGAAGGGCTCGTGGGATTCGGGGGACTCAGACCGCGGTGAGGTTGGTGTTGCCCTCGAGCAGCGAGCGGACCTCGGACTCGCGGTAGCGACGGTGGCCACCGAGGGTGCGGATCGAGGTCAGCTTGCCGGCCTTGGCCCACCGCGTGACGGTCTTCGGGTCGACGCGGAACAGCGTCGCGACCTCGGACGGGGTGAGCAGCGGCTCGGAGTCCTGGCGCTGACGGGGAGTGGTCATGGTGGGAGCCCTTTGCTGGGGAGACCTCGGTCCGGGCCGAGGCGGTGGAGAACGAAACCCTTGAAGTGGCAGCTTCCCGAGTTCCGTGCACCGAGGTCCTGTCCCGGCGCTGTCAACCACTATGCACGCCGAGTCCGAATTCTCCTACGTGAACTAGATGCCAAGTTCACATCGGACTGGTGGCAACTTGTGACACCTCTGACGTGCCGACGCGCTCGAGGCCGACGTTTCGGGCCCTCGAGGCCCATAGAAAGGGCTTTCGGACGACGCCGGTGGCAGCTTGTTACGGGCTCGCCTGACATCACTCGAACACAGAGAGGTCATGTGTCCCACCACTTCCCTCCGGCTGGTTGTCGCTGACTTCCCCCACTTCCCGAGACGCCGGGGGCCCTCCGGCCCCCGCGGACCGACCGGTCCCGGCACGCTCGGGCGGCCGTGGTGTGACGCCCCAGAGGGAACGTGCGACGCCGGACGCGGGGGAGGTAGGCTGAGCGCACGTCGAAATCTCCGACAACACCGACGCCCCGCCCGACGAGCCCTCCGCACCGGAGACCGGTAGTCCCGGAACCGCGTGCCGAGGGCTCGACCGTGCCAGGGATTCGGTCATGATCACGTGAGCGAGGGGGTCGAGCCATGGGACGTGGCCGGGCCAAGGCGAAGCAGCAGAAGGTCGCGCGGGAGTTGAAGTACAACACCCCCAGCACGGACCTGAGCGCGCTGCAGCACGAACTGGGTGGACACACCGAGAACCCGCAGCCGAGCTCCAAGTGGGACGACGACGCGGACGACGACTACGAGGACGACGGTCGCTGGGCTCCGGCCCGCTGACCCTCCCCGTGCCGGGGTCCCGGGGGCTCTCGCCCGCCGGACTCTCGAGCTGGCTCCCCCACCGGAGCCCGTGCGATCAGCGCGCGTACTCCCCGAGCATCCGGGTCTGACCGGACCCGGGAACCACCGCTCCGAGCCGCCATGCGGCGACGCCGCGTCCGCGCAGCAGGTCCAGGGTGTCGCCCGCCCGTGCGGCGGACACGACGGCGATCATGCCGACCCCCAGGTTGAGGGCGATCTCCAGGTCGTCGCGCGCCACGGGGCCCGCCTCGGCCACGAGCCGGAACACGCCGCCGGGCGTCCAGGTCGAACGGTCGACCTCGGCGTCGACGCCCGCCGGCAGCACCCGCGCGAGGTTGGCCGCGAGCCCACCGCCGGTGACGTGGCAGAAGGCGTGGACGCCGTCCGCGCCGAACGCCTCGATCAGGGCCAGGCAGTCCTTGGTGTAGATCCGGGTCGGGGTCAGCAACTCGTCGCCGAGGGTGCGGCCGTCGAGCTGGGGCGGGGTCGTGTCGAGCATCCCGTCGCTGAAGAGCGCGCGGCGCACCAGCGAGTAGCCGTTGGCGTGCAGCCCGGACGACGCCATCGCGATCAGCACGTCACCCTCGGCCACCCGGTCGGACCCGAGCACGGCGTCGGCCTCGACCACGCCGACCCCTGAACCCGACAGGTCGTACTCGTCGGGCTCCATCAGCCCCGGGTGCTCGGCCGTCTCGCCGCCGATGAGGGTGCAGCCGGCCTGGACGCACCCCTCGGCGATCCCGCCCACGATGGTCGCGACCTTCTCCGGGACGACCCGGCCGACCGCGACGTAGTCGGTCATGAACAGCGGCTCGGCGCCGCAGACCACGATGTCGTCGACGACCATGGCGACCAGGTCGATGCCGATGGTGTCGTGGCGGTCCATCGCGCGGGCGATGGCGATCTTGGTGCCGACGCCGTCGGTGGCCGCGGCCAGCACCGGCTGCCGGTACTTCGCGACGTCGAGGCTGAACAGTCCCGCGAACCCACCGATCCCGCCGAGCAGTTCCGGCCGTCGGGTCCGCGCGACCGCGCCCTTCATCAGCTCGACGGCTCGTTCACCGGCCGCGACGTCGACGCCGGACCCGGCGTAGCTCAGACCGGGGGTCTCGCTCACGTGTGGGTGAGGGGTTCGAGCTCGGCGTCCGGCCCGGGGTCCATCGACCCGTTCGCCCGCTCGTCGGCGAGGGCGTCGCCCGCGACCTTGCGGTCGAGCCCCTCCAGCACGTGCCCGCCGGTGGCGAGGCTCTCGAGCGGGATCGGGTAGTGGCCGTCGAAGCACGCGAGGCACAGGCGGTTGCGGGGCTGGTCGCTCGCGGCCACGAGGCCCTCGACCGACACGTAGCCGAGGCTGTCGGCGCCGATCGAGGCGCGGATCTCCTCGACCTCCAGGCCGCTCGCGATGAGCTCGGCGCGGGACGCGAAGTCGATCCCGTAGAAGCACGGCCACTTCACCGGCGGGCTGGAGATGCGCACGTGCACCTCGACCGCGCCGGCCTCGCGCAGCATCCGGACCAGGGCGCGCTGGGTGTTGCCACGCACGATCGAGTCGTCGACCACGACGAGGCGCTTGCCGCGGATGATGTCGCGCAGCGGGTTCAGCTTGAGGCGGATGCCGAGCTGCCGGATGGTCTGGCTGGGCTGGATGAACGTGCGGCCGACGTAGGAGTTCTTCACCAGGCCGGTGCCGTAGGGGATGCCGGACTCCTCGGCGTAGCCGATCGCGCCGGGCGTCCCCGACTCCGGCACCGGGATGACCAGGTCGGCCTCGACCGGCGCCTCCCGCGCGAGCCGCCGCCCGACCTCGACCCGGGCCGAGTGGACGTTGCGGCCGGCGATGGTGGTGTCGGGACGCGCCAGGTACACGTACTCGAACAGGCAGCCCTTGGGCTCGGCGGTGGCGAAGTGCTGACTGCGCAGGCCGTCCTCGTCGACGGCGATGAGCTCGCCGGGTTCGACCTCGCGGACGAAGCTCGCCCCGACGATGTCCAGCGCCGCGGTCTCACTGGCCACGACCCACCCGCGCTCGAGACGTCCGAGCACCAGGGGGTGGACGCCCTGCGGGTCGCGGGCGGCGTAGAGCGTGTGCTCGTCCATGAACACCAGGCAGAACGCGCCGCGCAGGGTGGGCAGGACCTCCATCGCGGCCTGCTCGAGCGAGACGTCCGGCCGGTCGGCCAGCAGGCCGGTGACGATGTCGGTGTCGGAGGTCGCCCCCATGAGCCGCTCACCGCGCGTGCCGTGGGCCGCCTGCTCGCGCAGTTCTGCGGTGTTGACCAGGTTGCCGTTGTGGGCGAGCGCGAGGCCGGTGCCGGTCTGGGTGGTGCGGAACGTCGGCTGCGCGTTCTCCCAGTTGCTCGCACCGGTGGTGGAGTAGCGGGTGTGGCCGATCGCGAGGTGGCCGTGCAGCGTGGCGAGCGTGGACTCGTCGAAGACCTGGGAGACCAGGCCGAGGTCCTTGAACACCACGACGCTCGCGCTGTCGGAGACCGCGATGCCCGCCGCCTCCTGGCCGCGGTGCTGCAGCGCGTAGAGCCCGAAGTAGGTCAGCTTGGCGGCCTCGGCGGGTTCACCGCCGCGCGTCCAGACCCCGAAGACACCGCACTCGTCCTGCGGGCCCTTCTCGTTCGGGAGGAGATCGTGCGTGAGCCGTCCGTCGCCGCGCGCCACGGGTTCGAGTGTACGGACCGGGAGCCCGTCGACCCGCCATCCGCCCGGCAGTTCGGACGCATCCCACACCGCCGCCGGGTTTGAACGCGTTCGGATGCCGGGTACTTCCGGTACGAGGTGTAGACGAACGCCGCGGACGTCAGAGAGGACGCGTCGATGCGTCTGCCGTTGCCGCGCGGGCCGATCAGCAGCTGGCTCGTCGCCACCCTCGCCGACCAGGTCGGCACCCCCACCACCCCGCCGCCGCCGGTCGCAGCCGATCTCGACCCGCTCACGGACGACGACCTGCACCTCGCGCTCTGGACCTGCTACGAGCTGCACTACCGCGGGTTCGACGAGGTCGACGACGACCGTGAGTGGGACACCGACGTCCTGCAGCTGCGGGCCACCCTCGAGGCGCGCTTCCTCGCCGCGTTGCGCGAGGCCGTCGGCCCGTGCGAGGTCGAGCCGGGCGACGTCGCCGCGGAGCTGACGCGTCGGACCAGCGCCGACACCGGCCGGTCGATGTCGCGTCACATCCACCGCACCGCCGACCTCGGCCAGTTCCGGGAGTTCGTGACCCACCGGTCGGTGTACCACCTGAAGGAGGCCGACCCGCACACCTTCGCCATCCCGCGTCTGTCCGGTCGGGCCAAGGCCGCGATGGTGGAGATCCAGGCCGACGAGTACGGCGGCGGTCGGGCCGAGCGCATGCACGCCAGCCTGTTCGCCGACCTCATGCGCAGCGTCGGGCTCGACACCACCTACGGCACCTACGTCGACGACGTCCCCGGCATCACCCTGGCGACCAACAACGTCATGTCGCTGTTCGGGCTGCACCGTCGCCACCGAGGTGCCGCAGCCGGTCATCTCGCCGCGATCGAGATGACGTCGTCGGCGCCGAACCGTCGCTACGGTCAGGGTTTCCGGCGGCTGGGCGCGGACGACGCGGCCTGCGTGTTCTTCGACGAGCACGTCGAGGCCGACGCCGTGCACGAGCAGATCGCCCAGCACGACATGTGCGGTGCGCTCGCGGAGGCCGAGCCCGCCCTCGCCGGCGACATCGTGTTCGGTGCGGTCGCCGGGCTGTACCTCGACCAGCTGTTCGCCGACCACGTCCTCGACGCGTGGGCCGCGGGCCGGTCGTCGTTGCACCCTGCAACGATGGCGCGTGCGGCGTGAGCGCCGACGCCGAGCTGACCTGCCTGCAGGTGGCCGAGCTCGCCGAACGTGGCGGCACCGACGGCTCGATCACCGTCTACCCCGACGGCCCGTTGCTGGTCCGCGGCGACGTCCGCATCGAGAACCCCGACGGCACCGCCATCCGCCACGTCCGTCGGACAGTCGCCCTGTGCCGCTGCGGCAAGTCCGCCCTCAAACCGTGGTGCGACGGCACCCACAAGATCGCGCGCTTCACCGCTCCGTGACCACCCGGTCGTGAGCGAAGCTGGGGGCGTGCGCGTCGAGGTCCCCACCGCCCTGCCCGATCCCGACCCGGCCGACTGCATCTTCTGCGGCATCGTCGCGGGGCGGTTGCCGGCCGTCCGGGTCGACGAGGACGAGCTCACCGTGGCATTCCTCGACGTCAACCCCGCCACCCGCGGGCACACGCTCGTCGTGCCGCGCCGTCACGCGCGTGACCTGCTCGCGGTCGACGCAGCCGACCTCGCCGCCTGCGCGGTCGGGGCTCAGCGGGTCGCGGCGGTGCTGGTCGAGCGGCTGGGCGCGGCGGGCGTCAACGTGGTCAACGCCTGCGGTCGGGCGGCGTGGCAGAGCGTGCCGCACCTGCACCTGCACGTGGTCCCGCGCTACGCCGACGATCCGCTGCCCCTGCCCTGGCAGCCGCAGCCGGCCGACCCGGGCGACCTCGCCGCCGTGGGTGCGCTCCTGCGCTGACGCCATCGCCGGGTCAGGAGAGCAGCGGCAGGTACGGGGTGAGGTCGCCGCGGGCGCCGGTGGCCTGGACCCGGCCGTCGGCCAGCGCCTCGGCGAAGCCCACCCGGCCGGTGGCGAGACGCAACCAGGTCACGGCATCGGTCTCGACGGTGTTGGGCGGGGTGCCCCGGGTGTGCCGCGGGCCCGCCACCGCCTGCACCGCGACGAACGGCGGCACCCGGACCTCGACCGACCGGCCGGGCGCCTGCTGGGTGAGGATCGTCGCCGCCACCCGGGCCGCGGCCGCCAACGCCGGGCGGCGCAGTTCCACCGGGTCGGCGTCGGGCCGGGAGCGGGACGCGTCGTCGCAGTGGACGACGAGGTCGAGCGTGCGGGTCCGGGCGAAGTCGAGCGCGGTGATCGGGCCGCGGGGACCCGCCACGACGTCGGCGTCGGCCCGCGGTGGCACCGGGGTCGGTCGGCGCAGGCCCGCGAGGAGCTCCTCGACCGGGGTCGTCCGGCCGATCTGCTCCGACTGCGCGGTGATGTCAGCGGCGCCCACCCGGTACGCCGTGACGTGCGAGCCGACCGGGGTGGCCGGGCCGTCGGCGCGGGTGGCGAGGTGGGTGGCGAGACCGTCCTTGCTGCCGGCGCAGTGCGCGACCAGCGTGCGCACGCTCCACCCGGGCAGGACGGACGGGTCGTCCCAGGCGTCAGCCGGCAGCGCCGCCGCCCACTCGGCGAGGGCCGCGGCCTGGTCGTCGTACGCGGCGACCTCGCCGGCGAGCCGGGCGGGCGGCACGGCTCAGCCGAACAGCGCCGGCAGCGTCGCGCGGCGGGTCGTGCGCAACTGCGTGACCGGCACGCTGAACTGGTCCTGCACCTCGAGGTCGGACGACAGCACGTCGACCACGCCGATACGCGTGTGCGGCATGCGTCGCGCCGTACACATGTCGGTGAAGCGGATCTCCTCGCTGCGCGGCACGGTCACGATCGCGCGGCCGGCCGACTCGGAGAACAGCGCCACGAACGGGTCGATGCCCTCGGGCAGC
The DNA here is from genome assembly GCF_054456675.1 of Jatrophihabitans sp. YIM 134969. NCBI lineage: Bacteria > Bacillati > Actinomycetota > Actinomycetes > Jatrophihabitantales > Jatrophihabitantaceae > Jatrophihabitans > Jatrophihabitans sp. YIM 134969. The sequence continues at coordinate 3,344 of NZ_JBTJEQ010000032.1, read as the reverse complement.
ACGATCCGCGCGCCCGCAGGGCCAGCCACGCAGCACTCGACCAGCGCCTGCGCGAGCCCGCCGGTCGAGAGGTCGTGGGCCGAGTCCAGCAGGCCGTCGCGCGAGGAGTTGATGAGGATGTCGGCGAGCAACTGCTCCCGCTCGAGGTCGACCGCGGGCGGGCGGCCGCCGAGGTAGTCGTGGACGACCTGCGCCCACGCCGAACCGCCGAACTCGTCGCGGGTGTCACCGAGCAGGTAGATCAACGCGCCGTCGGTGCTGAAGGCCTGACGGGTGCGGCGGGTGACGTCGTCGATGACACCGAGCACACCGAGCACCGGGGTCGGCAGGATCGCGGTGCCGCCGGTCTGGTTGTAGAAGCTGACGTTGCCGCCGGTGACCGGCGTGCGCAGCGCGGCGCAACCGTCGACCAGGCCGCGCACGGTCTCGCTGAACTGCCACATGACGCCCGGGTCCTCGGGGGACCCGAAGTTGAGGCAGTCGGTGACGGCGACCGGGCGCGCGCCGGTGGTGGCGACGTTGCGGTACGCCTCGGCGAGGGCCAACTGCGCGCCGGTGTAGGGATCCAGCCTGCAGTAGCGACCGTTGCCGTCGACAGCGATCGCGAACCCGCGGTCGGTGGTGTCGTCGAGCCGGACCATGCCGCTGTCCTCCGGCTGGGCGAGCACGGTGTTGCCGAGGACGTAGCGGTCGTACTGGTCGGTCACCCAGGACGGATCGGCCAGTTCCGGCGCGGCGATCATGCGCAGCAGCGTCGCCTTGAGCGCCTCGCCGGTGCGCGGCCGGGGCAGCGAGATGGAGTCGTCGTTGAGGGCGTCCTGGTCGGCCGGGCGGCGGATCGGCCGGTCGTACACGGGTCCGTCGACGGCCACGGTGCGCGGGGGGACGTCGACGATCGTCTCGCCCTGCCAGCTGATCCGGAGCCGTTCGTCGTCGGTGACCTCGCCGATGACGGTGGCAAGAACGTCCCAGCGCGCGCAGATCTCCATGAATCGTTCGATCTTCTCTGGCTCGACGACCGCCATCATGCGTTCCTGCGACTCCGAGCCGAGGATCTCCTCGGGCGGCATCGACGCCTCGCGCAGCGGGACCCGGTCCAGCTCGACCCGCATGCCGCCGTCGCCACCGGAGGCCAGTTCGGCCGTGGCGCAGGAGATGCCCGCCGCACCGAGGTCCTGGATGCCGGTGACCAGGTCCTCGGCGAAGATCTGCAGGCAGCACTCGATGAGGACCTTCTCGGCGAACGGGTCGCCGACCTGGACCGCCGGACGGTTGGCCGGGGTGTCGTCACCGGCGAACGTTGCACTGGCCAACACAGCGCCACCGATGCCGTCGCGGCCGGTCTTGGCGCCGAAGAGCACGACGAGGTTTCCCTTGCCGGAGGCCTTCGCCAGCTGGATGGAGTCGGCTCGCATGACGCCCACACACAGCGCGTTGACGAGCGGATTGCCCAGGTAGGAACGGTCGAACCCGATCTCGCCGCCGACGTTCGGCAGGCCCAGGCAGTTGCCGTACCCGCCGACCCCCGCGACCACCCCGGGAAGCACGCGCCCGGTGTCGCCGGCGTTGGCCGGACCGAAGCGCAGCGAGTCCATGACGGCGACGGGCCGCGCGCCCATGGTGAGGATGTCGCGGACGATGCCGCCGACACCGGTGGCCGCGCCCTGGTACGGCTCGACGAAGCTCGGGTGGTTGTGCGACTCGATCTTGAAGGTGACGGCCCAGCCGTCACCGGCATCGACGACGCCCGCGTTCTCACCCATCCCGACCAGCAGCACGCCGTCGGGATCGCCGATGGTGCCGAACTTGCGCAGGTGCACCTTCGAGCTCTTGTAGGAGCAGTGCTCGCTCCACATGATCCCGTACATCATGAGTTCCGACGCCGTGGGGCGGCGGCCGAGGATCTCCCGGATGCGGGCGTACTCGTCGTCGGCGAGACCGAGTTCGCGGTACGGCTGGGCGCGGTCGGGATCCTGTTCCGCGTACGGAACGGTGTCGACAGCAACAGTCGCGCTCACGATGCGGCCACCAGCTTCTGCAGGACGGACGTGAAGAACGGCAGGCCGTCCACACCGGGGCCGGTGAGGGCCTCGACAGCGTGCTCGGGGTGCGGCATGAGGCCGACGACGTTGCCCGCCTCGTTGGTGATGCCGGCGATGTCGCGGTAGGAGCCGTTGGGGTTGCCCTCGCGGTAGCGGGCCACCACGCGGCCGTTCGCCTCCAGCTCGTCGAGCACGTCGGGGGCGGCGACGAACGCGCCCTCGCCGTTCTTGAGCGGGATGACGATCTCTTGGCCCTCGGCGAAGTCGGAGGTCCAGGCCGTCGAGGCGTTCTCGATCTGCAGCGCCTGGTCGCGACACACGAACCGGCGGTGGTCGTTGCGGACCAGCGCCCCGGGCAGCAGGTGCGACTCGCACAGCACCTGGAACCCGTTGCAGATCCCGAGGACCGGCATGCCGTCACGGGCGGCGGCGACGATCGACTCCATCACCGGCGAGAAGCGGGCGATCGCGCCGCACCGCAGGTAGTCGCCGTAGGAGAACCCGCCGGGGAGGACGACCGCGCTGACGTCGTGCAACGCCGGTTCGCCGTGCCACAGTGCGACCGGTTCGGCGCCCGCGATGCGCACGGCCCGCTGGGCGTCCCGGTCGTCGAGGCTGCCGGGGAAGGTCACCACACCCACACGCACTGACACACGGGAAGCCTACCGACGGCGTTCCGCGTGGCACCTGCCCACGCCCACCGCGGCGGCGAGGGCGGGGTGCAACGGTCAGGTCAGGGGCAGCCGGAGGGTGTCGGTGACCTCGCGGACGTGGAAGCCGGCGTCGCCCGGGTTGCGCACCTCGACCCGGTAGGACAGCCGCAGCGTGTACCCGCTGACGCCGCGCCCGGTGAGCGCGGCGAGCGTGGCCGCGGCGGTGGGGTCCGTCGTCCCGGCGGCCTGCTGCAGCACGGCGGTGTCGCCGGCGAGCTCCAGCGTCGCCTCGTACGGGTAGTCGGCCGTGACGAGGTAGCCCGGCAGGTCGCCGACCACCGGCGCCCGGTCGGTCCAGGTCTCGGTGACCCGCCCGGCGAGCTCGCCGCCCTGCAACACGGTGTCGGCCGTGACCTCGGCGAACGCGACGGTCTGGGCCGACCCACCGGCGTGCGGGACGAGGTGGGCCGACAGGTGGACGGTCTTGGCGCTGGCCAGGGTCCAGTCGGTGACCGGGGTGGTGCTCCAGTAGTCGACGGTGAGGTCGAACTGCTCGCCCGGCACGGTCAGCCGGTGGTGGGCCGAGCCCCGGGCCAGGTCGTCGACCGGCGCGGCGGCGGGTTCGGCGGCCGGCGCGGTCGCGGCGGCC